>NZ_JBFUET010000024.1:0-84437 GCF_056403815.1 Mesorhizobium sp. P2_E9 | reverse complement strand
CACCGCGTTGTGCGAGACTTTGACTCCGCGACCGGCCAACTCATCCTTCAGACCGTGCAGCGTCAGATGCGGCGTCTCACGGATGCGTGCCTCGATGAAGGCACGGTGCGGCTCCAGTACTCTCTTGCGGTGTCCACCCATCTTGCCTGGTGCCACCGAGCCGGTCGTTCCATGGCGCTGCAACAGCTTCACAGCGGCTGAAATCGAAATGCCAAACCGTTTGGCGGCCGACCGGCGGCTCTCACCACTCAAAACCGCAGCCACAACTCGCTCGCGAAGATCATTGGAAAGAGGTCGGGTCATCAGATGCTGGCCTCCACTCCAGCCAGCATCTTGAATCACAAATCCGACAAATCGGGAATCCCCTTCGATTCCATCAAGGCGTGAACCGCTCTAGCAGTAAATAGAGCGGGCGGCTTGCGGTCTAAAGTGGTAACCTATACTCTTGTCAAAGTGCTGTGATAGTGTTGTCTGGGCAATTTGACCTTGAGGGGGCAGGGCCGTGAAGGTATTGGTTTGTGCGGTTCTGCTATGCTGTTCTGTTGCGGCGGCCCAGGCTGGAATGTCAGTTTCTGTGGACTGGGGACCAACCAAAAAGTGCTTCGATAGTAAGTCACCACCTATGAAATTGAGTGGTGTCCCGGCCGGGACGGCCAAGCTTGACATTCGCATGTCTGATTTGGACGCGCCGGATTTCACTCACGGCGGCGGCAGAGTCACATTTTCCGGAAATTCCCTGCCTTACGGTGCATTTTCGTACAGAGGGCCATGTCCTCCATCGCCCCACACCTACCAGTTCACCGTCAAGGCGCTCGATGCCAGCGGCAAAACGGTGGGGATAGCGAAGGCAAGGAAACGCTTCCCGTAAGGGCTCGTATCGGGTGACGCGCCGGTCGAATCGAACTCGCGTCTTGCGCAGCCAATTCGATCAGTGACGAGCGTTTGCCTTGTCGATGAATTCAGCAATTCTCTGGGGCAAGTCGCCGGTCTCCAGGAACGGCGCGTGGCCCTGGCCACTAACGGTGATCGTGTCCATGCCGGGATGGCGCTTTTGCATGTCCTCAAGCGTTGCGGCGGAGAGCAGTTTCGACTTGCCACCACGTATGGCAAGCAGCGGGGTGGCCGCCAGCGCATCGAATTGCGGCCATAGATCCGGCAGCGGCTTGCTGAAGTCGACGCCGGCCAAGGTGTCGACAAGGGCCGGATCGAAATCCGGTATCAGCCCGGCGTCCGTCTTGCGATGGATGGCCCCCACCATCCGCGCCCAGTCCGCATGGGTTAGTGCCGGAAAGTCGTCGCCATGGGTGCGCCGTTGCGCATCCAATGCTTCATGGAATGTCTTCGGCTTCAGCGAGCGCTCAAGATAGGAGCGGATGTTGGCAAGGCCTTCGGCTTCGATCACTGGCCCGATGTCATTGAGCACAATGGCTTTTAGCGCGGCCGGCTTCAATGCCCCGAGCACATGGATGATCAGGCCGCCGCGCGAAGTGCCGATGAAAGCGGCGTGGTCAACGCCAAGTGCTGCGAGTCCCGCAAGGACATCGCCGGCTTCGACACCGACATTGTAGTGAGCGATCTCGGGATCGTAGGCCGACATCGCTCGCCCACGATAATCGAAAGCCACGACCTGGCGCGCAGTGTCGGCGCGCTGCGACAGATAGAGCGCAAGATCATGAAAGTCTCGAGCGTTGCGGGTCAGACCGGGCAGGCAGACCACCGGCCAGTGTCCGGAATTTGCTTCACCGTAGATGCGGGCGTGAAGTCTCAGCCCATCTGGCGCGGCGTAAAAGAAGTCGGAAAAGTCTTTAGTGCTCGACATCTGGACACGCTACCTTCTCGCCGCCTAATCCTCTCTGACTGCTACAGGCGAGGGCGGGGAGCGTCAATTCGGGGCTAGGTTAGCAATCTCCCCCTTGGGGGTCCTTTGGGGGATCGGCAGTTTCGGCTGACTCGCCTCTCGATCCGTCGGCTTCCTCAGCTGCGCCCGTTCACGAGATCGCCGACGATGTCGTATTTGCCGGAAATACGCATCTTGTAGACCTCGTAATTCTCCATCACGCGCTGCACGTAACTTCTTGTTTCCGTGTAGGGAATCCGCTCGATCCAGTCCACCACCGCATCGATGTCCTTGCCGCGCGGGTCGCCGTATTTCGCCACCCACTGGCTGGCCCGGTTGGGCCCCGCATTGTAGCCGGCGAAGGTCAGCACGTACGAGCCGTTGAAGCGGTCGAGCTGCTCGCCGAGGAAGGCTGAACCGAGAGTGGCATTATAGCCGGCGTCGGTGGTCAGCCGTGCCTGCGAAAACTGCAACCCGGCCTTCTTCGCCAGTTGCCTGGCGGTTCCCGGCATCAGCTGCAGAAGCCCGCGCGCGCCGGCACTTGATACGGCGCCGACGTTGAATTCGCTCTCCTGTCGGGCGATCGCATAGGCCAGCGCCTTGCCCGAGCCGGAAATGTTGACCGAATCAGGGATGACGCCGAGCGGGTGCGACAGCGCACCGACATCGATGCCACGTGCCCCGGCGATCTTTCCGACCTTCAGCGCCATGAAATGGTTGTCCTGCTTTTCGGCAAGGACTGCGAGCAGCGCCAGTTCGCCGGGGCTGGTCAACTGCCCGGCAAGGTCGCGATAGAGCGTCTCGGCATAGCGGTCATAGCCTGCCTCTTGCAATCGCTTGATGGCGCTGACGGCTTCGCGGCCGGCAAAATTCTGCCGGTCGGCGGCACTTGGCGTGGGATAGACGATGTTGAGCGCCTGCCGGCCGACACGCTCGGCGGCAAGCTGGCCGTAAAAGGTCGTACCGTAAGCGGCGGCGCGCCCAAAATAGTCCTTGGCATTGCCCGGGCCGCCGACTTCCGCCGCACGGCCGAGCCAGTAATAGGCGCGTGACAGCGTCATCGGCCCCTGGGCGAGGTCGGCAATGCGCGAAAAATGCGTTGCGGCAAGCTTGGGGTCGTTCAGGCCGCGCAGCGCATACCAGCCGGCATGGAACTCGGCTTCGGCCGCATTGGCAGCACTTTCAGCGGCATGCGTGGCGACGATCCGGTAAGCCGTCTTCATGTCGCCCTGGTCGACCAGTTCGCGCGACAGCACCCGGCGCTCGACCCACCAGGCGTCCGGATCGACCAGAGCCTCGCGGTCCGTCGGCGCCTTCATCACGACGGCAGCGGCGCCGGCAAAATCCTCCTGCTTGCGCAGATATTCCGCCTGCGCGAAGAAATAACCCGCCGAACGCTGGGGTGCCGGGACTGCCTTCAGCAGTTTCAACGCATTCTTGTCGCCTCTGTCGGCCGCGGCCCAGGCCTCGGCAAACTGCTGGGCGCCGGCAAGACCGGCAATGCGCAGCGCGGAATTCACCCGGTCGGCATAGAACATGCGGTCCATGCGAAAACGGTGGTCGGCGGCGGGGATCAGACTGCCGAATTCCTTGATCAGCGCCGTCTCGTCCTTGGCTTCCAGGACCGTGGTGCGCCAGAAAGGCGACAGCACCGAGCGTGCCGCCTTGACGTTGGCCGTCGCGACATAGGCGCGGGCAAGAACCATGACGCCTTCGAATGTCTGCGGCTGGCTGCCATCGAACGCCTGGATGACAACATCGGCGGCGGGGTTCTCGCGGCAGAGCGCGCGCTCGCTGTTCTTGCGCAGGGCAACCGTGCCCGGCCAGTTGGGCAGCATCTTCGCGGCAGCAGTGATGTCGCCGCTCGGAACCTTGTCGCCGCCATAAAGCGCGATCGCCCAGGCCAGTATGTGCTGGTCGAGCGATTGAGCGGGAAGCGCATCGCGTACGCCACGGGCGCCCGTGATATCGCCGGTCGCCAGAGCGTCCAGCCCGCTCTTCAACAGCGCGACGCTTGGCGAGGGGGCCTGCTGTGCGCTGTCCTGCGGGCTCGGCATCGGAATAGCCGAGGTGACCCGCACATCGACGCTGCCACTGATCGCCACGCCGGGCATCAGCCCGGCAATGGCGCCAAGCAGCGCGAAGAGGTGAGGCCGACTGGTCGGCATGATCTCGTATCTTTCCCTAATCCAGCATTTTATCAGCAGGCGAAGAAGCCTCGAAGCCTAAACTTAGGTCGTGAAGGGCTCGTAAACAAAGAGTTATCGAGGCCGTTCGAATTGCGCTTGCTGGCACCATGGCAATGCTTGCCGCGCAACCATGTCGAGACTATGGTGCGCCGCTTCGCTTTCGGTTAGAAGGCGCGCACGATAAACTGATCGACAAAACACCGATGCATGTTGCCTAAAAGTGGTTACCGGTTTTGGGACAACGACATGCATAAACAAGCCGAAGCATGTCGCCCAAAAGTGGATACCGGTTTTGGGGCAACGACATGCGTAAACAAAAAGTCCCAAGGAGTTGGACGACATGCTGAGAGGCTCGCTTACTGCGCTCGTGACACCGTTCGAAAAGAGCGGGCGTTTCGACGAGAAAGCCTTTCGCGCGTTTGTCGAATGGCAGCTAGGGGAAGGCACGACGGGTCTGGTCCCGGTGGGCACGACCGGCGAGTCGCCGACGCTGTCGCATGATGAGCACCGCCATGTCATCAAGGTCTGCATCGAGGTGGCCAAGGGTCGCGTCCCGGTCGTCGCCGGCGCCGGTTCCAACAACACCGAAGAAGCGGTCGGGCTTGTACAATATGCCGAGAAGGCCGGCGCGGATGCCGCCCTGGTCGTCACGCCCTACTACAACAAGCCGACGCAGCGCGGCCTCTACGAGCATTTCGCCGCCGTCGCCAGGGCGACCAAGCTGCCGATCATTATCTACAACATCCCGCCGCGCTCGGTCATCGACATGAGCCCGGAAACGATGGGCAGGCTCGCGCACGACTTCAAGAACATCGTCGGCGTCAAGGACGCCACCGGCAAGGTTGAGCGTGTCTCCGAGCAACGCATGACCTGCGGCAAGGATTTCATCCAGCTTTCAGGCGAGGACGCTTCGGCACTCGGCTTCAACGCGCATGGCGGCGTCGGCGCTATTTCGGTGACTTCGAACGTCGCGCCGCGGCTCTGCGCGGAGTTTCAGGAGGCGACCCTGTCCGGGGACAGCGCCAAGGCGCTGGAATTGCAGGATCGCCTGCTGCCATTGCACAAGGCGATCTTTATCGAACCCGGCGTTTCCGGCGCAAAGTATGCGCTTTGGAAGCTCGGCAAGATCGAAAACGTGCTTCGGTCGCCGCTTGTCACGGTCGAGGAGTCGACTGCGTTGAAGCTTGACGCGGCATTGAAGCACGCCGGCTTGATTAATTAGGGATGAGGCGCCACCTCTCCACATCATGAATCAAGTCAGAAAAGCCGATCCCAACAACAAGACCGTTTCGGAAAATCGCAAGGCGCGGTTTTCCTATGAGGTGCTCGACACGGTCGAGGCCGGCCTTGTGCTGACCGGCACCGAGGTCAAGTCGCTGCGTCAGGGTCAGGCCAACATCCAGGACAGCTATGCCTCGGTGGAGGGTGGCGAGATCTGGCTGATCAATTCGTATCTGCCGGAATATCTGCAGGCCAATCGCTTCAACCACGAGCCCAGGCGGCGCCGCAAACTCCTGCTCAACAAGCGTGAGATGGCCAAGCTGTCGCAGAGCGTTGACCGTGAAGGCATGACGCTGGTGCCGCTAAAAATCTATTTCAACGATCAGGGCCGCGCCAAGCTGCTGCTCGCCGTCGGCCGCGGCAAGAAATTGCACGACAAGCGCGAGACCGAAAAGCAGCGCGACTGGTCGCGCGAGAAGGGCCGGCTGCTCAAGGAGCGTGGGTGACACCAAGTTGCCATTCTTGGCAATGACAGTGCAGCAAGCCGGCTGACTTGCATGGGGCTGCTGATTTGAAAAAACGGTTGGTCCTTTGGGGGGCAGCGAGTCTGGTTTTCGCAGCGTTGGTCGTGGCCGGTGGCTTTGTCTACTTCCACACCTATTCTCCCGACCGTGGCAAATATCCGCTCAGAGGCATCGACGTTTCTCATCATCAGGGCGAGATCGACTGGCGGCGTGTTGCCGCCGACGATGTCGCCTTCACCATCATCAAGGCGACCGAGGGTGGCGATCATATCGATGATGCCTTTGCCACCAATCTGCGTGAGGCGCGCGCGGCTGGCCTTGCGGTCGGCGCCTATCACTTCTTCACCTTCTGCCGGCCGGGCGCCGACCAAGCGAAGAATTTCATCTCGGTCGTGCCGCACGATCAGCCCTTGCTGCCGCCGGTCGTCGATGTCGAGTTCGGCGGTAATTGTCCGCAGCGTCCATCGCCCGAACAGTTGAATGCCGAACTCCAGGCTTTCCTCGGACCGGTCGAGGCGGCATTCGGCAAGACGGCAATCGTTTATCTGACCGATGAGGCCGAGGCTGCCTATGCCGGGCAGATCGCCGCTCGCCCGCTCTGGCTTCGCTCACTGCTGGTGGAACCGGACCGCCACGACTGGATCTATTGGCAGTACCACAACAGGGGGCGCGTCGACGGTATCGCGGGTGATGTCGACCTGAACGTCCTTCAGGGCGGGCAGGACAGATTGGCGTCTCTGCTTGCGCCGGCGAATTGAGGTGTTGAATCGCCTGGGGAACTGCAAGCTCGAATCCGTTTCTTCATAAAACTAGCTATGCCATTGAAATAATTGATGATTTTGGTGACTTCACCGTTAAGCCTGTTGTGCAGCGCGTCTTGCCATTGCTGAAAAGCCCATCCCCGTGGCCATGATCGCTATGGCCGCGAATTGGATCGCAGTCGGTGCTTCGCCGAGCACGACCATGCCGACCGCCACCGTGGCGATCGGTACGCCCGGCATGAACAGCGATGCCGCCTGCGACCCGAGTTGCCCGACCATGTAGGTGTAGAGGAACATGGCGGCCGCACCGGCAAGAAGGCCCTGGATAACGACCTGGCTGACGATCTCGGCACCTGCCGCGGCATGGAAACCGCTTGGTGCGAAGAGGGCAAGAAAGGGCAACGGCACGCAAGACAGGAACACCACGCTCGCGGTCGCCGTGACCGGATCGACACGCCATTGCCGCACAAGCGTTGCGTAGGCGGAGAACATGAGGCCCGAACCGACGAACAGCAGATCGCCGAGGAGAATTTCATTGCTGCCGCCGCGTGCCGGCGCGATGAACAACAGCAGCCCGACGATTATGGTGGCGACGCCGATGGTGCGTTGATGCGAGGCGCGCTCCAAAAAGAGCGATAGCAGGAACGAGAAGAACACAATCGAGGCGGGGCAAAGTGCTGCGCCATGGACAGCGGGCGCATAGGTAAGGCCCCAATTGATGATCAGCGGATAAGGCAATCCGGCCAGAACAGCCAATACCAGTGCCCGCCGCCAGCCCAATGCCTTCATCCGTGAAACGCCGCTTCGCCAGACGATCGGCAGGAAGGCAGCAGCCGCACCGGCAAAGCGCAGGGTCGCCATGTCGGTTGCCGTCAGATGGTCTCTGAGGCTGAAGCGGGCGGCGACGAATTGCACCGCATAGATGCCGATCATGGTCAGCCCGGCGATGATTGCCAGCTTTGCGTTTCCTGAGCTTTCTGCCACGTCCGCCACCTGTAACCGACATCGCCGTCGGGCTGTCCCGAACATCACGGTAAGCACAGGATATTGCTGGCAAAGCCGTGATAGAATATGATTCTTTCAAGAAAATTAAGTGAAATTCACGCGAACAGGGCGGCAGAAAAGTGAATTCTGAATCAGGCGGTCTCGACGCCATCGACCGCAGTCTGCTGCGATTGCTGCAGGAAGATGGACGCCGCACCACGCTCGATCTGGCAGCCCGCGTCGGCCTCTCGCCGACGGGCACCAGCCAGCGCCTGAAACGCCTGTTCCGCGACGGGTTCATCACTGCTGTCAGGGCCGTGCTCAATCCGGCGAAGATTGGTCGCGGCACGCTTGTTTTCATCGAGGTGCGGCTGGATCACACGGCTCCGCATGTCTTTGACCGTTTCGCCGAGGCGGTGGCAAAGGCGCCCGAGGTTCTGGAGTGCCATATGGTCGTCGGCGGCTTCGACTATCTGGTGAAGGCGCGCATTGCCGAAATGGCCGATTATCAGGATTTTCTGAAACGTGTGATCCTGCCGTTGCCGGGGGTGAAGGAGACACACACCTATGCGTCGATCGGCGACGTGAAACCCGATGCCTTGCTGCCGGTGTGAACTTCGCCAGCCCTTACCGCCGCCGCTTCAAGCCGCTGCTTGCGAAACCTGCGGCGCCAGCGTCACATTCGCATCGCCCCACACTTTCAGGGCGGTGATCACCGGCTCCAGGCTTCGGCCGCGTGGCGTCAGGCTGTATTCCACCTTCGGCGGCACTTCCGGATAGATCTTGCGGGCAATCAGCCCATCAGCTTCCAGTTCGCGCAGCTGGTTGGTCAGCATGCGCTGCGTGCAGTTGGGAATGCGCCGGCGGATCTCGTTGAAGCGCAGCGTGCCCTCGAACAGATGGTAGAGCACGACGCCTTTCCACTTTCCGTCGATATAGCGGAGCGTTCCCTCCACGGTGCAGCCTGGGCTGCAATCGAAACGCTCATGGCGAATGCGCGGCATGACGGTATCCTGTTCGACACTATGTGCTTTATATGTGCATTCTTGCGCTTTGCGCACATAATCCGCATCTCTGCCCGACACAAAGCTCAACAGCAATCGCGGAGATCGAAATGCGCGCCGTCGGCTATCAAATCCCAGCCCCCATCACCGATGAGGCTTCCCTTGTCGATATCGACCTGCCCAAGCCGGAGCCGAAAGGCCGTCAACTGCTGGTCGAGGTGAAGGCGATTTCGGTCAATCCGGTCGACACCAAAATTCGGAAAAGTGCCAAACCCGAAGCGGGAGCGTGGCGGGTGCTTGGTTGGGACGCCGCCGGTCGGGTCGCGGCGACCGGTCCGGATGCCAGTCTGTTCAAGCCTGGTGACGATGTCTTCTATTCCGGTGCGCTCGCGCCGCAAGGCACCAATGCCGAGTTCCACCTTGTCGATGAGCGTCTTGTCGGCCGCAAGCCCGGCTCGCTCGACTATGCGCAGGCAGCGGCGCTGCCGTTGACGGCGATCACCGCCTTCGAGGCGCTGTTCGATCGAATTGACGTGAAGAAGCCTGTCGTGGGCGCCGCGAATGCCATCGTGATCATCGGCGGGCCGGTGGCGTCGGCTCGATTGCGGTCCAGCTTGCGCGCCAACTGACCGATCTGACGGTGATCGCCACGGCATCAAGGCCCGAGACACGCGACTGGGTGCTTGGACTTGGCGCCCATCATGTCATCGACCATTCCAAGCCGTTGGCTGCCGAAGTTACGGCCCTCGGCATCGGCGCACCAGCTTTCGTATTCTCGACAACCAACACCGACCGGCACCTCGCCGAGATCGCCGAATTGATCGCACCCCAGGGCCGGTTCGGCTTGATCGACGATCCCCAGACGCTCGACATCAATCCGTTCAAGCGCAAGAGCGTTTCGGTCCACTGGGAACTGATGTTCACCCGCTCGCTGTTCGAGACGCAGGACATGGCCGCACAGGGCGAGCATCTGAACGAACTGTCACGCCTTGTCGATCAAGGCACCATCCGCACCACCTTGGGCGAAACCTTCGGTGCCATCAATGCCGCCAATCTGAAGCGGGCCCATGCACTGATCGAGACCGGCAAAGCCAAGGGCAAGATTGTCCTCGAAGGCTTTTGATCCGGGTCGCCCGGCCGAATCTAACTTTGCAGGAAAGCTTCTATCTGGCCAAAAACATTGACGAACATCTCCTCCGTCAAGACGCCGGTATTGGTGTTGTAGCGCGAGCAGTGGTAGCTCGAAAACAGCGTGATGCCGCCGGCCGGCAATTGCCCGCCATGCTTGAACGGGTAGGCGGCGACGCGCCCGCCCAGTGCGCGCACGGTCGACTGGTGCGCGATCGAACCCAGTGCCAGCACGGCGCGCAGGTTTGGGAACCGGGCGATCGTCGGCACCAGGTATCTCCGGCAGGTGGCGATTTCGGCGCCGACCGGCTTGTTCTCCGGCGGTACGCAGCGCACCGCATTGGTGATCGCCGTACCGACAAGCTCCAGCCCGTCATCAGGCCGCGCCTTGAACTCCCCGCGCGCAAAGCCGTGAGCGATCAGCGTCGAGTAGAGCAGATCGCCGGCATAGTCGCCGGTGAAGGGGCGGCCGGTACGGTTGGCGCCGCGCAGGCCGGGCGCCAGTCCGATGATCAGAAGCTGGACGGTGTCCTCGCCCTCGAGCGGCAAAAAAGTCGGCACCGGCGCGTTGAACCAGGACGGCTCGCGCTGCCGCCATTCGGCAATGAAATCATGCAGCCGCGGGCAGAGCGGGCAGTCGCGGTTCGGTTCGGAAGCGGAGAGGGCGGTCAAGGCGACGGGCCTCAGTAGTCGTCCTCGTCGACTTCAGCCGGTTCGGGCCGCCGCACGGGCCGTTCGGAGGGATCGCGGCCGACTTCGCTCTTCAGCGTCGTCAGGTCGATGAAATGGTCGGCCTGGCGGCGCAGATCGTCGGAAATCATCGGCGGCTGCGAGGCCATGGTCGAGACGATCGACACTTTGCGGCCACGCCGCTGCAGCGCCTCGACCAGCGTGCGGAAGTCGCCATCGCCGGAGAAGATGACATAGTGGTCGACGACATCTGCGAGTTCCAGCGCATCGACGGTGAGTTCGATGTCCATATTGCCCTTGATCTTGCGGCGGCCGGTCGAGTCGGTGAATTCCTTGGCCGGCTTGGTCACCACCTTGAAGCCGTTATAGTCGAGCCAGTCGATCAGCGGGCGGATCGAGGAGTATTCCTGATCCTCGACCAGCGCCGTGTAGTAATAGGCGCGCAACAGATAGCCGCGCTTCTGGAAACTCGACAGCAGCTTGCGATAGTCGATGTCGAAGCCGAGCGCGCGTGACGTGGCGTAGAGATTGGCGCCGTCGATGAACAGCGCGATTTTTTCACGAGGGTCGAACATGGAAAATATTCCTTTTCGAAAAATGCGGCCGTCTAAACGAAATGCGGTAGCGACTATCGGTCTGGCTCATAATAAACCGGCTGACCTTGTCCATCCGAGATAACGCCAGTTTGGTGGCAATCCAAGGCGTGATGGGGCAATGCAAGCAATTGTGATCGCGGCGACGAACGCCATGAACACAACGGCGTTCCGCCTCAATCGGGTGTTTGACCGCGCGATTGAGTGTCCTGCAGCGCCGACTTTGGCATGATGCTTGTATTTTGGCGGCGTTCGGGTTATGGACCGCGCCTGTTTTCCATCAAATCCAGGCATGAAAGGGGCAGTCCATGGCCCGCGTAACCGTTGAAGATTGCATCGACAAGGTCGACAACCGCTTCGAGCTGGTGCTTTTGGCCGGCCACCGTGCTCGCCAGATCAGCCAGGGCGCGCAGATCACCGTTCCTCGCGACAACGACAAGAACCCGGTCATCGCCTTGCGCGAGATCGCCGACGAGACGCTGTCGCCCGACGATCTCAAGGAAGATCTGATCCATTCGCTGCAGAAGCATGTCGAGGTCGATGAGCCCGAAGCCGATGGCGAGGTGATCGCCGACCAGACCGGCGGTGCCGTTGCGGCCGCCGACACCGATGACGCCGAGGAGAATGTCACGTTCGATCGGATGACCGAGGAAGACCTGCTGGCCGGCATCGAGGGTCTGGTGCCGCCGGAAAAGAGCGACGACTACTAAGACAACGCTCCGGAAGCGCCTGGAACAATCCAGCGGCACTTCCGTCTGGGCAGTTTCGTGGCTATCTATGACATGCGCCGTACAGCAGTGCGGCGCATGATTCATTTCATCGCTGAGAGATTCCGCCCATGATGCGTCAGTATGAGCTTGTCGAGCGCGTCCAGCGCTACAAGCCTGACGTCAACGAGGCGTTGCTCAACAAGGCCTATGTCTATGCCATGCAGAAGCATGGCCACCAGAAGCGCGCTTCCGGCGACCCCTATTTCTCGCATCCGCTCGAAGTCGCCGCCATCCTCACCGAAATGCACATGGACGAGGCGACGATCGCTGTCGCTTTGCTGCACGACACCATCGAGGACACCACGGCGACGCGGGCCGAGATCGACGATCTGTTCGGTCCCGAAATGGGCAAGCTGGTCGAGGGCCTGACCAAGCTGAAGAAGCTCGACCTTGTCTCCAAGAAGGCCGAGCAGGCGGAAAACCTGCGCAAGCTGCTGCTGGCGATCTCTGAAGATGTGCGCGTGCTGCTGGTCAAGCTCGCCGACCGTTTGCACAACATGCGCACCCTCGACCACATGCCCGAGGCCAAACGCCTGCGCATTGCCGAGGAGACGATGGACATCTACGCGCCGCTGGCCGGGCGCATGGGCATGCAAGGCATGCGCGAGGAGCTGGAAGAGATCGCCTTCCGCTTTATCAATCCGGAAGCCTATCGCGCGGTCACCGCCCGGCTCGCCGAGATTTTCGAGCGCAACAAGGGCGTGCTGACCGACATCGAAAAGGCGCTGTCGGCGCTGTTTGAAAAGCATGCCATCAACGCCGGAGTGAAGAGCCGGCAGAAGAAGCCCTGGTCGGTGTTCCGCAAGATGGAGGCCAAGGCGCTGTCTTTCGAGCAGCTGTCCGACATTTTCGGCTTCCGCGTCGTCGTCGACAGCGTCGAAGACTGCTATCGCGCGCTCGGCGCCATCCACACGACATGGTCGATGGTGCCCGGCCGCTTCAAGGACTACATCTCGACGCCGAAGCAGAACGACTACCGCTCGATCCACACCACCATCGTCGGTCCCTCGCGCCAGCGCGTCGAACTGCAAATCCGCACCCGCGAGATGAACAAGATCGCCGAATACGGCGTCGCGGCGCACTCGATCTACAAGGACACCGGCGGCAAGACCAACGGCGCCGGCCATGCGATCTCGAAGGAGACCAACGCTTATGCCTGGCTGCGGCGCACCATCGAGCAACTGGCCGAAGGCGATAATCCCGAGGATTTCCTCGAAAACACCAAGCTGGAGCTGTTCCAGGACCAGGTGTTCTGCTTCACGCCGAAGGGCATGCTGATTGCCTTACCGCGTGGCGCCACGCCCATCGACTTCGCCTATGCGGTGCACACCGATGTCGGCGACACCTGCGTCGGCGCCAAGGTCAATGGCCGCATCATGCCGCTGATGACGGAACTGAAGAATGGCGACGAGGTCGAGATCATCCGCTCCAAGGCGCAGGTGCCGCCGGCGGCTTGGGAGTCAGTCGTCGTCACCGGCAAGGCACGCGCCGCCATCCGCCGCGCCACCAAGAACGCCATCCGCAAGCAGTATTCGGGTCTCGGCGCGCGCATTCTGGAGCGCGCCTTCGAACGGGCCGGCAAGACTTTCACCAAGGAAAGCTTGAAGCCTGTGCTGCACCGGCTGGCGCGCAAGGACATCGAGGATGTGCTGGCATCCGTCGGTCGTGGCGAACTGGCCTCTACCGACGTCATGAAGGCGGTCTTCCCTGACTACAAGGACGAGCGTGTCACGTCGGCAGCGCCCAAGCCGCGCGAGGAGGGCTGGTCGAAGATCCGCAATGCTGCAGGCATGCTGTTCCAGATTCCAGGCCGCGCCGCCCGCAAGGACAAGGACCAGCCGCGCGACGGTGCCGTGCCGATCCGTGGCGTGCGCGGCGACCTGCCGGTGCGCTTCGCGCCGGAAGGCGCGGTGCCGGGCGACCGCATCGTCGGCATCGTCCAGCCGGGGACCGGCATCACCATCTATCCGATCCAGTCGCCGGCGCTGCAGGCCTTCGACGACCAGCCTGAGCGCTGGATCGACGTGCGCTGGGACATTGACGAACGCACCAAGGAACGGTTTCCCGCGCGTGTCTCGGTCACCGCCATCAATGCGCCGGGATCGCTTGCCGATATCGCCCAAGTCGTTGCGTCCAACGACGCCAACATCCATACGCTGTCGATGGTGCGCACCGCGCCTGACTTCACCGAAATGCTGATCGATCTCGAAGTCTGGGATCTGAAGCATCTCAACCGGCTGCTGTCGCAGCTCAAGGACAATTCGAGCGTCAGCGACGCACGTCGTGTGAATGGCTGACGCGGCTGATCTATGAGGGGATAGGCGCAGATGAAGACCGATGAAGTGCTGGGCATTTTCCGCGAGGCGGGTGCTGTTCTGGAGGGGCATTTCATCCTGACGTCGGGCCTGCGCAGCCCGGTCTTCCTTCAGAAGGCACGGGTGTTCATGCACGCCGACAAGACCGAGCGTCTGTGCAAGGCGCTGGCGACAAAGATCCGCGCCGCGGTGCCGGGCAAGATCGACTATGTCGTCGGCCCGGCGATCGGCGGCCTGATCCCGGCCTACGAAACCTCGCGCCATCTCGGCGTGCCGGCGATCTGGGTCGAGCGGGAAGGGGGCGAGTTCCGCCTGCGCCGCTTCGAGATCGCCAGGGGTGCCCGTGTCGTCATCGTCGAGGATATCGTCACCACCGGCCTGTCGATCCGCGAAACCATTGAATGCCTGCGCGAGCTTGGCGCCGAGGTGGTGGCCGCCGCCTGCATCATCGACCGTTCGGCGGGCAAGACCCATGTCGGCGTGCCGCTGATCGCGCTCGCCGAATACGAGGTGCCAGCCTATCCGCCGGACCGGCTGCCGCCGGAGCTTGCCGCGCTACCGGCGATCAAGCCCGGCAGCCGCAACATTTGACCATGTATGTCGCCCTAAAGTGTGCAGCGGTTTTGGGAGTGACGACATGCCTGAAAACAAATTGGAAATGATCGTCGGCATCGATCATTTCGTGTTGACGGTGGCGTCGCTAGAAGCGACCTGCGCCTTTTACCAGCGCGTGCTGGGCTTTGAGCGCATCGATACGCCGGCCCGGCCGACAGCGCTGGCTTTCGGCAGCCAGAAGATCAATATCCATGAGGTGAACCGAACCTTCGAGCCGAAGGCCAAGTTGCCGACACCTGGGTCCGCAGATTTCTGCCTGGTCACCGACAGGCCGCTCGACGAAATCCGCGCCCATATCGAGGCCAATGGAGTGGTGGTGGAACTCGGCCCGGTTGAACGCGTCGGCGCCCGAGGCTCGATGCTGTCGGTGTATTTTCGCGACCCGGACGGCAATTTGGTCGAGGTCAGCGAGTACCGGTCTTAGGCGCCCGAAAGGCTAGGCCTTTCGGCCAAGCAGCTTCCGTTTCCATAAATTCGCCGCGATTGTCCGATGTTCGATCCAAAGAATGCTTGGCCCGAAAGTGCGGCAACAAGCACGCGCCGCTCAGGCGGTGTTCGGTTGTTCTTGCGCAAGCGCGTCGCTATATCAACGTTGCGATTGCCATCGGGCGATCGTTAAGCGCAAGATGATGTATCTCATTCCCGGCGGAAATTGCCGGCGCGAGAGTTGTGGAACGGGAACAGAGTGCTTTTTCGACGCCGCAAGCCTGATGGCCTTCTCGAACGGGTGCGTACCTACCTTTGGCCGCGCCGCTCATTTTCGCGCTCGCTTCAGTACTTGTCCAAGCGCATCCTGCGGTTGAAAGCCACCCCGCATGCGGTGGCCGCCGGTGTTGCCGCCGGTGTCTTCGCCTCGTTCTTTCCCGTCGGGTTTCATTTCGTCATTGCCTTCGTCCTGTGCTGGGTGATCGCAGGCAATCTGGTGGCGGCCGCTCTAGGCGCTGTTTTCTTCGGCAATCCGCTGACTTTTCCCATTCTGTGGGGCGCATCCTGGGAGACCGGCAAGCTCATCCTGCATGACCGACTGCCGGCGCATGGTCCGCCGGCACATCTGGGCGAAATGCTGCACACGCTTTCCTTCGCGAAACTGTGGCATCCCGTGCTGGAGCCCATGCTGATCGGCGCGGTGCCACTCGGGCTGGTGTTCGGCCTCCTGTTCTACGGTGTCACGCGCTGGGGTATGACTGTGTTTCGCGAGCAGAGGCGCAAACGGCTGGCAGAGCGCGCAAGCCGCCATGCGCAATCGTCCCATCCCGGCGGAAGCGTCGGTTCCGCCGCACAATGATCATCGGCATCGGCAGCGACCTGATCGATATCAGGCGCATCGAGAAATCGTTGGAGCGTCACGGTCAGCGCTTCGTCCAGAGAATCTACACCGAGGTTGAACAGGCGCGTTCGGAGAACCGTCGTGCCCGCGCCGCCTCCTATGCCAAGCGCTTCGCCGCCAAGGAAGCTTGCGCCAAGGCGCTCGGTACCGGTCTGGCGCAAGGCGTGTTCTGGCGCGACATGGGTGTCGTCAACCTGCCCAGCGGAGCGCCGACCATGGCGCTGACCGGCGGCGCATTGGTGCGACTGCAAAAAATCCTGCCGAAAGGCCATCGGGCGGCGATCCACCTCACCATCACGGATGATTTTCCGCTTGCTCAAGCCTTTGTGATCATCGAGGCGTTGCCCGTCGAAGAAGCGCCACATTGATTGCATCTGACGACCGGCATTGACGTTGCCCAGCGCGCGCCGAGACTCTATACCATCCAACGCACAATCGAGGACGACATGAGCGTGGCTGAAAAATCTCAGAAGAAATCCGGCGGGCTTGGCGAAACCGTCAGCGTCATCGTCCAGGCGCTTTTGCTCGCCCTGGTCATCCGCACGCTCTTGTTCCAGCCCTTTTCGATCCCGTCGGGATCGATGCGGCCGACGCTTCTGGAAGGCGACTATCTGTTCGTCACCAAATGGTCCTACGGCTACTCGCGCTATTCGCTGCCTTTCGGCCCTGACATTTTCTCGGGTCGCATCTGGGGCTCCGAGCCCAAGCGCGGCGACGTCGTGGTGTTCAAGTTCCCGCCAGACCCTTCCGTTGATTACATCAAGCGCGTGGTCGGCCTGCCTGGCGACAAGATCCAGATGAAGAACGGCCAGCTGTTCATCAATGGCGTCGGCGTGCCGCGCGTGAAGACCGGCCAGATCGACAATCCCGACATCACCGAAATGCCGCAGCCGATCGATGTCTACCGGGAAACCTTGCCCAACGGCGTCAGCTACGACACGCTCGACCTCAATCCGAATTCGATCGGCGACAACACGCGTGAATTCGACGTGCCGCCCGGCCATTATTTCATGATGGGCGACAACCGGGACAATTCCGCCGACAGCCGGTTCACCGTCGGCTACGTTCCTGCCGAGAACCTGGTTGGCCGCGCCAATCTCGTTTTCTTCTCGATTGCCGGCAAGGCAAGCCCTCTCGAAATCTGGAAATGGCCGTCGCTGATGCGCGCTTCGCGCCTGTTCCACTTCGTCAATTAGGGATGGCAGCGACGAAACGCCTGACCGCCGATGCGCTCGCCGAAGCGCTTGTGGAACGCACGGGCCATGCCTTTGCCGACCGCCAGCGCCTGCAGCGTGCGCTGACCCATGCCAGTGCCCGCAGCGCCAATGCTGGCACCGACTATGAGCGTTTCGAATTTCTCGGCGACCGGGTTCTCGGCCTGGTTGTTGCCGACATGCTGCTGGCCGCGTTCCCCGATGCGGCCGAAGGCGAGTTGTCGCTGCGGCTCAATGCGCTGGTCAATGCCGAGGCGCTTTCGGACATCGCCGAGGATATCGGGCTGCCGGAGCTGATCCGCGCCGGATCGGATGTGCGCGGGCTCGAAGGGCGCAAGCGAGTCAATCTGCGCGCCGACGCATTGGAATCGCTGATCGCCGTGCTCTACCTCGATGGGGGACTGCAAGCGGCACGCGCCTTCATCCACAAATACTGGCAGCCGCGTTCGCAGGCTTCGGGCGCGGCGCGCCGCGACGCCAAAACCGAATTGCAGGAATGGGCGCATCAGGCGGCGAGTGCCGTTCCTGCCTACCAGATCGACAGCCGCGAGGGGCCGGACCACGATCCGCTGTTCACCGTCAGCGTTAAGGTTGGTGCGTTTGAGCCGGCAACCGGCAGCGGCCGTTCCAAACGTGAAGCCGAGCAGGCGGCGGCGGCTGCCCTTCTGCTGCGCGAAGGTGTATGGAACGCGGCATGACGGATATTGAAACTGCTGAAGCCCCTGCCACCCATTCCGGCTTCGTCGCGCTGATCGGTGCGCCGAATGCAGGCAAGTCGACGCTGGTCAACCAGTTGGTCGGCGCCAAGGTGTCGATCGTCACCCACAAGGTGCAGACGACCCGCGCCATCGTGCGCGGCATCGCCACCCATGACAATGCGCAGATCGTCTTTGTCGACACGCCGGGCATCTTCAAGCCCAAGCGGCGCCTCGACACGGCGATGGTCACCACCGCCTGGGGTGGCGCCAAGGATGCCGATATCGTGCTGCTGCTGATCGATGCCGAGCGCGGCATTCGCGGCGATGCCGACGCCATCCTCGAACGGCTGAAGGACGTGCGCCAGCCGATGGCGCTGATCCTCAACAAGGTCGACCGGGTCAAGCACGAGACGCTGCTGGCCCTGTCCGCGGCTGCCAACGAAAAAGTGCCGTTTAAGCGCACCTTCATGGTCTCCGCACTGACCGGCTCCGGCTGCAAGGACCTGCTCGACTATCTGGCGCAGGCGCTGCCGGCCGGCCCCTGGTATTATCCGGAAGACCAGATCTCGGACCTGCCGATGCGCCAGCTGGCGGCCGAAATCACCCGCGAAAAGCTGTATCTGCGGCTGCATCAGGAACTGCCCTATTCCTCGCATATCGAAACCGAGAAATGGGAAGAGAAGCCGGACGGCTCGGTGCGCATCGACCAGACCATCTATGTCGAGCGCGACAGCCAGAAGAAGATCGTGCTCGGCCACAAGGGCGAAACCATCCGCGCCATCGGCCAGTCGGCACGCATGGAAATAGCGGGAATCCTCGAGCAGAAGGTGCACCTCTTCCTGTTCGTCAAGGTGCGCGAGAACTGGGGCGACGACCCCGAGCGCTACCGCGAGATGGGTCTCGAATTCCCGCATTAAATGGACGGCAAGGTCACCATCGATACGACGTTGGTCCGCCGGTTGGTCGCCACGCAATTTCCTCAGTGGAGGGATCTTGCCGTCAGGCCGGTTGCATCAGGCGGATGGGACAACAGGACCTTTCATCTCGGCGACGAGATGACCGTGCGGCTACCAAGCGCTGCCGCCTATTCCCTGCAAGTGGAGAAGGAACATCGCTGGCTGCCGCAGCTGGCGCCGCTTCTGCCGCTGCCCATCCCGGTGCCGCTGGCGATGGGCGTTCCGGCGGAGGGCTATCCATGGCATTGGTCCGTCTATGGCTGGATCGAAGGCGAGACCGCGAGGCGAGAGAACATCGCCGACCTGTCGAAATTCGCGGCTGACCTGGCCGGATTCCTGATTGCGTTGAAACGCATCGAACCGACTGGCGGCCCGTCGCCCGGGCAGCATAATTTCTTTCGAGGCGGACCGCTGACCGTTTATGACGGCGAGACAAGGCAAGCGATCACCGCACTCGGCAGCCGCATCGATGCCAGTGCCGCGAGTGCCGTTTGGGAAGCAGCCCTTGCCGCGACCTGGCAGGGACCGCCTGTCTGGTTCCATGGCGATGTTGCCTCGGGAAATCTGCTCGTCGAGGACGGCCGCTTGAGCGCCGTGATCGACTTCGGCACCTCGGGCGTCGGCGATCCCTCATGCGACCTCGTGATCGCCTGGACCCTGTTCGAGGGCGAGAGCAGGGAAGTTTTCCGCGCCGGCATCGCCGTCGATGACGCGGCCTGGGCACGCGGACGTGGCTGGGCGCTGTGGAAGGCGCTGATCATCGTCGCCGGTCATATAGACAACCCGGTTGAAGTCGAGAAATCGTGGCGCGTCATCGACGCGGTGCTGGCCGATCATAGGGATTCGGCGTGACGTGATTCCGTGATGCTCCTTGTTTCTCGCTCGCCTACGTTTATCGCGTTGGACTTGAGAAAGCGGTTCTGTACCGGCGCACGGTGAGCAACTGCCGTCACAATCGAGAGTGCCACAGCCCACGCCGGCGTGTTTCGACTGCCTTGGCGAGATTTGGCCGACCTGGCAGGCCACATTGGAATTTCCTCGCAACATTGCAGAGCGGAGGATGCCGCCTCATATCTGCTACACGCAAAATTGCGGTTACTTTTCGCGACAAATAGCCAAAAATGCCATTTTCAAGCAATTAATTGGAAATATCTCGCGCTGAAAGCATAGTTAGTCGGGAAGCTATATCAATATATATTGAATATATGACGTTGTGCCAATTGTGCCATCTGCTATGTGAGCAAGTTTTATTTGTGCAGTACAGCATTAAGTTGTTCACTGAATCGCTATTATTTCCAAAACCTTCATTGAAGGCGGAAGATTGATGGGTATGTTCGCCACGAAAAGGGGACGCGGTGCGCGCCTTTTTCGTTGTGGGGGTGAGGCGGGAAAACATATCCGCCAGCCACAAATCCGAAGCCATTTAAACTATGACTGGAGAGGTCAGAAAATGAACATCAAGAGCCTCCTTCTCGGCTCAGCCGCGGCCCTGATCGCGGTCTCCGGCGCTCGCGCCGCGGACGCTGTCGTCGTCGCCGAACCGGAACCGGCCGAATACGTCAAAATCTGCGACGTCTACGGCGCCGGCTACTTCTACATCCCGGGCACCGAGACCTGCCTGCGCATCGGCGGCTATGTCCGCTATGACATCGGCGTCGGCGATGCTGGTTCGTTCGATGGTGTCAACATGTTCCGGACCACCAGAACGCCGGCGACACGCACTCCACCTATTACAAGAACACCCGTTTCACGCTGAAGACCTGGGCGGGTCAGGAGACGGAACTCGGTACCCTGAAGACCTACACCGAGACCCGCTTCTACTACGGCAACAGCTCCGGCGACTATTTCAATCAAAAAGCCACCAACGCCGACGACTAGCAGGGCCGCAACAAGTCTCTTTCGCTACGTTTCGCCTGGATTCAGCTCGGCGGCCTACGCGTTGGTAAGGACGATACGGCTTTCGATACGTTCATCGGCTATGCCGGCAACGTCATCCAGGATACGATCGTGCCCTATGGCGGGCAGGAGAGCAACGTCGTTCAGTACTACTTCGACGCAGGCAACGGCCTCACGGCGTTAGCCTCTCTCGAAGAAGGCGCCGGCAAGGTCGGCACCATCGACAGCTATGTTCCGCATGTCGTCGGCGGCTTGAAGTACAAGGCCGACTGGGGCGCGATCACCGGCGTCGTCGCCTATGACAGCAACTACGAAGAAGTCGCCGGCAAGGTTCGTTTGGACGTGAATGTCAGCAAGGAATTTTCGCTGTTCATCATGGGCGGTTATGGCACGGACAACAATCTCACCGATTCGACCAACGCCATCGATGCCAAAGGTCGCGGCTTTTACAAGCAGTGGGGCGGCAACTGGGCAGTCTAGGGCGGCGGCACCTACAAGTTCAATGACAAGACTGCATTCAACGCCCAGGTCTCTTATGACGATTGGAAGAACCTCGGCATAGCCGCTAACGTTGCCTATACCGATGTGCCCGGCTTCACGGTCACGGCTGAAGTCGATTACCAGAACGTCGGCAATGACACCCCGGCGAACTCCATATGGGCTGGTGCCACCAAGAAGAGCAACGTCGGCGGCATTCTCCGCTTCCAGCGCAACTTCTAACAGACCGACTGACCTTATCAGGCCGCCCGTAGCGTATCGCTGCGGGCGGTTTTTTACGCGTTGTCGCAAGAGCCGGCCCCGGCGCCGGGCCCATACCTTGATTTCGTCACCCAACCGGTGACAAGCTCCGGGCATGGAATGGCGCGACGAGGGAATCGTTCTCGGCACCCGCAAGCATGGCGAAACCAGCGCCATTCTCGAGGTGATGACACGTGCGCATGGCCGTCATCTCGGCCTCGTCCGTGGCGGCCGCTCGCGCAAGCAGCAACCCGTTCTCCAGCCTGGCAATCGCGTCGATCTTCTGTGGCGGGCGCGGCTCGACGAGCATCTCGGCACCTTCCAGGTCGAGGCGATCGAGATGAACGCCGCGCGGCTGATGGACAGCGCTGTCGCCGTCTACGGGTTGCAGACCATGGCCGCGCATCTGCGCTTGTTGCCGGAGCGTGACGCCCATGGCGGCCTGTACGAAGCGCTCGCCGTAATGATCGTCCATCTCGACAATGCCGATGCCGCCGGCGAACTGGTGGCGCGCTTCGAGCTTCTGATCCTCGATGAACTCGGCTTCGGCCTCGATCTCAGCCAATGCGCCGCCACCGGCACAAAGCAGGACCTTGCCTATGTCTCGCCGAAGTCGGGCCGGGCTGTGTCGCGCGAAGCAGGCTTGCCGTGGCGCGACAAGATGCTGGCGCTGCCGGCCTTTTTGCAACGCGGCTCCGGCCTGCGCGCCGATCCAGCGGCGGTCGAGGATGCCTTCCGGCTCACTGGCTTCTTCTTTGGCCGCCACGTCTACGAGCCGCGTGCCATCGAACAGCCCGATGCCCGCGCCGGCTTTCTTGCCGCGCTGCGCAAGCACTATGCAGCGCGCAAAACCATTGCCGGAGAAAATGCAGCCAGAGAAATCATCACATGAGCGAAGTCGAGCTTTATCCGGGCCGGGTTTCGCCGCTCGGCCTCGGCACCATTCCGCACGCCGACATCCTGAAATACACTGGCCTGGAGTTGCTGCAGCGAATCATCGACGGCAAGTACCCGGCACCGCCGATCTCGTTCCAGCTCAGCTTCGCGCTGACCGAAGTGTCGGAAGGTCGAGCGATGTTCCGTGGCGTGCCGAATGAGCGCCACCTCAACCCGCTCGGCGGCGTGCATGGCGGCTGGGCGGCGACGCTGCTTGACTCGGCATTGGCTTGCGCCGTGCAGACGCTGCTCGAAAGAGGCGAGGCCTACACGACGGCGGAGTTCAAGGTGAATCTCACGCGGCCGATCACGCCCAGGACCGGCGAGGTGGTCTGCGAAGGCAAGGTGGTCCACAAAGGCCGCACGCTTGCCGTTTCGGAAGCGGCGCTCAGGGATGCCGGAGGCAAGCTGCTGGCTTTCGGCACCGAGACATGTTCGATATTTCCAGCCGCCAATCTGGCGGCACGTTGAGTTTTTCAGCCGTCTAGCCGCCGCATTTGAATGTCAGTGAGATGAAATGTCAGTGAAAACTGGCTTGGTTTGGGGGAACCGCCATGTTTGAAAGCCTGATCGGTCTTGTCGCCATCATCGCCTTGTTCGTCATCATTTCGCGCCAGCAGGGCCGCATCGGCCTTGTCGAACGCGAGCTTGGCGCGCTGCGCAGTCTCGTCCTTTCGGGCGCCGTGCCGCCGGTGGCCAAGCCGTCCGGGCAGGCCACGACGGACAGCGAACCCGCCGATGTGGTTCCAGCAGTAGCTGCCGCCGCCATGGCTTCGCCCGCGGTGAGCGAGGCCACCGCCGCGCCGGCGCCTGAGCCGGTAGCTGTGCCCAGCGAGGCTGTGTCCGGCCCGTGGGCCGCGGGCGAGCCGAAGGCAGCGGAACCCGCGGCGCCGACACCGCCGACCAAAGCGCCCGGCAAGCCGGATATCGAGACGGCGCTCGGCACGCGCTGGGCGGTTTGGGTCGGCGGCATCGCGCTGGCGCTGGGTGGCCTGTTCCTGATCCGCTACACCATCGAGGCTGGCATTTTCGGCCCCGGCGTGCGGCTCACCATGGCAGCGGTGCTCGGGCTGGTGCTGGTCGCCGGCGGCGAGTTCATTCGCCGCACCGGCTTCAAGGTGCCGGTGCAAGGCGTTGCCGGCGCCTATATTCCGGCAATCCTGACGGCGGCCGGTGCCTTCATCCTGTTCGGCACCGTCTATGCCGCCCATGGCATTTACGGCTTCATCGGCCCGGCGCTTGCCTTCACGCTGCTTGGCGCCATCGGCGTGGCGACCATCGCCGCCGCTCTCGTACACGGCCTGGCCCTGGCCGGCATAGGTCTCGTCGGTGCCATGGCGACGCCGGCGCTTGTGTCCTCGCAGGCGCCAAATCCATGGGCGCTGTTCGTCTATCTCGCCATCGTCCTTGCCGCCACCGCGGTGATCGCCCGCATGCGCGACTGGAAATTCCTGATGGCAGCGGCCTTCTTCGGCACCGGTCTCTGGACCATCGCCTACATGACGAATGCGCCCGGCGCCGACCTTGCCGTCATCCTGTTCATCGACGCGGTGACGCTGGCGATGCTTGCCCTTGTCTGGCTGCGCAGTCGTGGCGGCGAAGAGGAAACTGCAAGAACGGGTTTCGATTGGCCATCGATCGTGCCGGGCGTTTTTGTTGCGTTTTCGGCGCTGGGCCTGTCCGTCGACTCCACGCTTGTCGCGGCCGGCGATGCCTTGCCGGGCGCTTTGGTCATCGTCGCCCTTGTCGCCACCGCACTCTATCGGCCGCGCGCCGTGCCGCTGCTGCATGCCGCCGGGGTGGTGAGCGTGATGATCTATCTCGGCATCATTCCGCCAGCCACCATCGGCTCCGATTTGTCCCAAGGCAACATAGGCTTTGACGGCCTGCAGGTCGCGGCTGGAAATCCCTTGACGCTGCGCATCGGCATTGGCCTCGGCCTGGTCTTCGTCGGCGCGGGTTTCTGGGCTGCCCGCCGTTTCGCCGCCGTCGCGCAGATCCGCGCTGCATGCTGGGCGGCATGGGGCATTGCCGCGCCACTGGTCATTATGCTGGCGCTATGGCTGACCTACGGCAATCTCGATCGCGACCTTGCCTATGCCGCCGTCGCAGCGCTGCTGGTCGTGGTTTTCGCCGCCGGCGGCGAGTGGATCGCGCGCGCCGAAGAGCCGCCGCTCAAGGGCGGCATGGCAGTGTCGTTTGCCTTGGGCGGCGCGGCGATCGCCGGCCTCTTGATGCTGCACATGGCTTTCGACTCCGGCTGGACCACCATTTTGCTCGGTGCCGCGGCCATCGTGCCGGCGCTGGCGACGCGGTGGCGCTCTTATCCAGTGCTTGGCTGGATTGCGGTTGGCGCGGTGATTGCCGTGCTTGGCCGCGTCGCCTTCGATCCGACCATCGTCGGCGCCGAATTCCTCTCCAGGACGCCGGTGTTCAACTGGCTGCTGCCGGGATACGGCGTGCCGGCGCTCGCCTTCGGCTTCGCCGCGTGGCAGCTCGTCCGCACCACCAATGGCCGGCCGCGGCTCGCCATGGAAGCGGCGGCGGCGCTGTTTGCGCTGCTTGCCGTTGCCATGCTGGTGCGTCACGCCATGCATGGCGGCGTCATCGACACGGGTGCGATGACACTCGCCGAGCAGGCGATCTACACGCTGATTGCCATCGGGGCCGGCGCCATCCTGGTCGCCATCGACGTGCGCTCGCCAAGCTCGGTGCTGCGCTATGGTTCGATGGCCGCCGGCGTGGTTTCGGTCGCGTTCATCGTTATCAGGCACTTCGTGGTGCTGAACCCGCTGTTCACAGACGAATCGACCGGCCAGATCCCGGTGTTCAACCTGTTGTTCCTCGCCTATCTCCTGCCGGCGGTCGCTGCCGGTGGGCTGGCGCTGTACGCCCGCGACAAGCGGCCGAAATGGTATGCGCAGATGTTGGCCGTGGTGGCGGCCGTGCTTGCCCTTGCCTATGCCACGCTGTCGGTCAGGCGCCTGTTCAAGGGCGAGTTCATCGGCCTGTGGAGCGGGCTTGGCCAGCTGGAGACCTACACTTATTCGGCGCTCTGGCTGGTCATCGGCGTGGCGCTGCTCACCGCCGGCGTCTGGCTGAAGTCGCAGGTGCTGCGCATTGCGTCCGCCGCGCTGATCGCGATCGCCGTGCTGAAAGTCTTCCTCTTCGACATGTCGGAGCTGGAAGGTGTGCTCAGGGCGCTGTCCTTCATCGGTCTGGGCGCGGTTTTGATCGGCATCGGGCTGTTCTACCAGCGGCTTTTGACGCGCGCGGCGAAGGAAAATGGATAAAGGCAAGCAAGAACAATAAGATTTCAGTCCGGCCGGGAATAATTAGGCCAATGGGCTCGTTATCTCATTGCTTGGGTGACCGGGGCGGCGGACCGCTTCGCGCTGGCCGCTTGCGCCACGCCGGGAAGGCGCGTTCAATCGGGATCAACAAGGGCGACCTCAGAACCAGCGGTCATGGACGAAAAGAAGGCAGCAATCCTTGGCGAAATACCGCGCCTGCGCCGCTACGCACGCTCGCTTTTGCGCGACCGCGATTCTGCCGACGACCTCGTTCAGGACTGTCTCGAGCGCGCACTCATGCGGCTCGACAATTGGCAGACGGGAGAGAGCCCCAGGAGGTGGCTGTTTACGATCATGCATCATTTGTTCATCGACCAGATGCGCAAGGTGAACCGCCGCGGCGAAGCGGCGATGCTTCCCTTGGAAGCGGGCGAGGCGGTTGCCCAGCCGGCCGAGCAGTTGGAGGGCATCGCCTCACGCGAGATCATCGATGCGTTGCAGGCGATCAGCCCCGATCGCCGCGCGGCCCTTGTCATGGTTGCCATCGAAGGCTTTTCCTATGCCGAGGCCGCCAACATTCTGGGCGTGCCCGCCGGCACGCTGATGTCGCGCATTGCGCGCGGGCGTGAGGAGTTGCGCGGGTTGCTGGATGACACGGCGCGTCGCCGCACGATAAGGATCGTCGAGAAATGATCCGCCGCGATTTCTCCGAACGTGACATCCATATGGCGCTCGACGGCGAGCTGCCGGCCGACGAGCGTGCCGCTTACGATGCATGGCTCGACGCCAATCCCGAGATGAAGGCCAGAAGCGCCCGCTTCACTGCCGATCGGGAGGCGTTGCGCTCGGCCTTTGCCGGGGTGCTGGATGAGCCTGTTCCCGCGCGGTTGCGCAAGGTGGTGCTCGGCGAAGCGCCTGTTAAGGCTGCGGTGCCGCGCTCGCGCTGGTGGCTTGCCGCGGCCGCGGCCGTGCTTTTGGCCACGGGCGGATTTGGCGGCTACTTTGCCGGCATCGACGGCGCCGGACAGGAGGATCCGGCGGAGGATCGGCTCGCCGAGCAGGCGATTGCCGCCCATGTCATCTACGCCGCCGAGAAGCGGCATGCGGTGGAAGTGCCGGCCAGCGACAAGGATCATTTGCAGACCTGGCTGTCCAATCGGATCGGGCTGAAGCTGGTGGCGCCGGATCTGACCGCGAACGGTTTTCAACTGGTCGGCGGCCGGTTGCTGCCGGCCGGCGAAGCCAAGGCCGCGATGCTGCTCTACGAGGACGACAAGGGCGAGCGCATATCGCTCTTCGTCACGGCGGAATCGACGGAGAACGCCAAGGGCACCTATGCCTCGGCGCAGGACGGCCCGCAGGCAGTCTACTGGCTGGACAAGGGCTATGGCTGCGCCGTCGTCGGCTCGCTGCCGCGCGAGCAATTGGCGGTCGTGGCCAAGAGTGCCTATGGCCAGCTTCTGGCAGGCCTTGCAAGTTGAGTGGCCGCAACGACTCGCAGCCGGTGGCCCAGCAAAACAGCGATCCTGTTCAAAGCCCGCGCGCTTCCTTGCCGCCGCGGAAACTGTCACAATTCGGCCCTAATCAAGGAGCGATAGCGCTTGATGAATACCGGCGCTTCGGCCGGTGTTTGCGACGCTTTTGACCGGGGCCGTTTCCGCAACGCAATCGAGGTTTTCTCAAGTCGCATGCCTGCCGAGATCCGCACGGCCCGCGCGTCTGACGTCGATGATCTCGCCGCCATCGAGAAAGCCGTTTTCTCGAGCGATCGCATTTCCCGTCGCTCCTTTCGCCTGTTCATCGAGCGCGAGACCGCCGAGACGCTGGTCGCCAAAGTCGATGGCCGCGTCGCCGGCTATGCGATCGTGCTGTTTCGCAAGGGCAGTGGGGTGGCGCGGCTTTACTCCATAGCCACGGGTCCGTTTTTTGGCGGACTGGGTGTCGGCCGCATGCTGCTTGCGTCGGCGGAGGAGGCGGCCTTCGAACACGACCGCATGATGCTGCGTCTCGAAGTGCGCGAGGACAACAGCCGCGCCATCCGCATCTACGAACTGAGCGGCTACCGCAAGATCGGCCGTGAGCCGGGCTACTACGAGGACGGCGCAACCGCGATTCGCTATGAGAAAACCTTGCGCGGCGACATTCCGATCGCCACCAGGGTGCCGTTCTATCAGCAGACCTGCGAATTCACCTGCGGTCCATGCTGCCTGATGATGGCGATGGCCAATTTCGACCGGGGCTTCGTGCCCGACCCGGTGATGGAAATCCGCCTCTGGCGTGAGGCGACGACCGTCTTCATGATGTCGGGGCCGGGCGGCTGCGAACCATTCGGCCTGGCTGTTTCTGGATATGAAAGCGGGCTCGCGGCGGAGATCTTCGTTTCCTTCTATGGCGCGCTGTTCCTGCAATCGGTGCGCAGCGAGGACAAGCGCCGGGTCATGGAACTGGCCCAGGTCGACTTTCGCCGCCGCGCGGAACTTTACGGCATCCCGGTGAATTACCGCTCATTCAGCATCGATGACATCAGAGGCGCGATCGCCGAGGGAAAACTGGTACTGGTGCTGATCAGCGGCTTCCTGATGTTCGGCAAGAAGGTGCCGCACTGGGTGCTGGCCATCGGCGATGATGGCGACCATATTCTGATCCATGATCCCTGGGTCGAGGACGAGAGGCAGGAAACCATCCTTGATGCCGCCAACATTCCCGTGCCCTACGGCATCTTCATGAACATGGCGCAGTTCGGCCGCGACGGACTGCGTGCCGCCATCACTCTGGGGAAGCGCGACACACAATGACCTGGGTCATCCTTACCGGCCGGCAGAGCGATCTCGACCAGGTGGCGACACCGCACAAGATCATCACCAATCGTGACTATCTCGCGCATCCGTCGCTGTTCCGCGGCCAGCGGCCGAAGGTCATCAACCTGTCGAACAACTACGGCTATCAGAGCCGCGGCTACTATGCATCGCTGCTGGCGAGCTCGCGCGGCCACAAGGTCATCCCGACCGTCGAAACGATGATCGATCTGTCGGAGCGCAAACTCTACGAACATGCGCTGCCGGAACTGGAACTGGCGCTCAACAAATGCCGCAAGGACCTCGGCGGCGCCTTTCCGGCCAAGGTGTGTATCTTCTTCGGCATCGGACCGTCCAAGGTGTGGGACCGTTTCGCCAAGTTGTTGTTCGACTGGTTCCGCGCCCCGGCGCTTGAAGTCCACATCAAGGACAGCGCCGAATGGGCCTCGATCCGCAAGATCGGCTTCCATCCGCTGGCGCGGATGACCGAGGACGAAGAAAAAAGCTTCATCCAGTGCCTGGAGACCTACACCAACCGCGAATGGCGCGACACCAAGGGACGCACGCCGGCGCGCTACACCTTCGCCACGCTGGTCGATCCGCATGAAGAGTTGCCGCCGTCGGAAATCTCGTCGCTGCGCTACTGGGCCAAGATCGCCGAAAAGATGGGGGTCGAAATCGAGCCCATCACCAGGAAGGACCTTGCCAAGCTCGCAAACTACGATGCGCTGTTCATCCGCGAGACCACTTCGATCTCCAACCACACCTATCGTTTCGCCCGCCGTGCCCAGCAGGAAGGCATGCCGGTCATCGACGATCCGCTGTCGATGATCCGTTGCACCAACAAGGTCTATCTCAACGAGCTGATGGCCTACAACAAGGTGCCGGTGCCACCGACGGTGATGATCGCCGGCACCTCTGACCTCGAACTGGCCGCACAGACACTGGGCTTTCCGCTGGTCTTGAAGATCCCGGATTCCTCCTTCTCGCGCGGCGTCAAGAAATGCGAGAACCTCGAGGAGCTGACGCGGCTTGCGACCGAATGGCTGGAGGATTCCGACCTCCTCATCGCGCAGAAATTCATTCCGACTGAATATGACTGGCGCGTCGGCGTGCTCGGTGGCCAGCCGCTGTTTGCCGTGCACTATCTGATGGCCAAGAAGCACTGGCAGATCGTCAATCACAAGGCCAATGGCAAGCCCGACCAGGGTGGTATCAAGACCTTCACCCTGAAGGAGACGCCGGCCCATGTCGTCGAGACCGCGGTCAAGGCGGCACGCTGCATCGGCGACGGCCTTTACGGCGTCGACCTCAAGGAGACCAAGGACGGTGTCTTCGTCATCGAGGTCAACGACAACCCCAATCTCGACCATGGCTGGGAGGATTCGGGCGAGAAGGACGAGGTCTGGGTCCGGCTGACGCAGTGGTTCCTGGAGCGGCTCGACCGGCCGGGGCGACAATAGTTCAACCAGAGTGGTTCACCGTTTCACGGAAACGGTGAACCACTCTAACTCTTTGTTTTGATGCAATTCCGGACGGAAAACCGCTTCACACTTTTCCTGGAATCGCTCTAGGGGGAAAGCATGCAGTTCATCGTGATCGAGGATTTCACCGGCTGCGACCGCAAGGAGATCTACCGCCGCTTCCGCGATCGCGGCCGCCTGAAGCCGGATGAGCTTGTCGTGCACCACAGCTGGATCGCGGCGGATATGAGTCGCTGCTTCCTGCTGGTCGAGGCCGATGACGTCACAGTGCTGCAGCGGTGGGCTATCGAATGGAACGATCTGGTCGAGTTCGAGATCGTTCCCGTGGCAACGAGCAAGGACATGACAGCGGCATTGGCCAGCCATCTCTGACCGGCGCCTGCCGGTCAGAGGCTGTCGTGGGAACGCAGCGCCGGTGATCCAACCGATTGCCGGCATTCCTTGGTCAGCCAATCGCGGAATGCCGCCACGACATCGCGCTTGGCGCTGCGCTCTGGAATGGTCAGGCAATAGGGTTGGCGCAACGTGATCGCCCTGGCGGCGGGGCGGACCAGCCTGCTGTCCTCCAGCGCCTCGGCACAATAGACCCCTTGTGCCAGCGCCACACCCAGCCCCGAAATGGCGAGGTCGAGGGCCGCGCGCGACGAGTTGGCCGACAGGCCGCGCTGCGCCGCCGGGCCGGGCTGGCCACCAGCAGCCTCGAACCAGTTGCGCCAGGACGGAAACGAGGCGCCGGTCGGTCCCCAGTCGGTGTGGATCAGCGGCAGCCCGGCGAGCGGATCGCCATCCGCCTTGATCCCGCCGGCAAGTTTTGGCGCGCAGACGGGATAGACGGCGTCCCGGGCGATGTCCTCGGTCGGGTGCTCGCGATAGTGCGGACCGTAGGAGAGCCTGATGTCGATCAACTCGCGGTCGAACGGCACCGGGTCGTCGTCACCGCGCAGCGATATATCGGCGGCGCCGTGGCTGGCGACGAAGCCGGCGAGACGCTGCGAAAGCCAACCCATGGCCATGGATGGCGGCACCGAGACCACCAGGCGCGGGCGAAACGTATCGCCGCCCAGTTCGCGCGAGACGTTGCCGATTTCCTGGAAAGCCATGGTCAGCCGCGGCAGCATTTCCACGCCGGCCTCGGTGAGGACGACCCTGCGGTTGACCCGATGGAACAGCTTGCGGCCCATCTGTTCCTCGACGGTGCGGATGAGCTGGCTGACGGCGGCGGCCGAGACCGAAAGCTCTTCCGCTGCCGCGGCAAAGCTGCCCGTGCGCGCCGCGGCCTCGAAAGCTTGAAGTCCTTTCAGCGATGGAGATGTGACCATGATTGCCGGATAGATAAGATGAGCTTATCCAAATCGCAGGAATCGTCGTTTTTGGAAAGCTTTTTCACCGACTAGAGTGAGCCTCGTCAAATCGCCAGCCCGGATCGAAGCCGATGGATCATCGCGACATAATCGCCTCATTGACCCCCGAAGAGCGCAGTCGCCTGACCGCCAAGTCCGACGCTGCGGGTTTCGTTCAGCTCGGCACCCATTGGGGTGCGATCGTGATCCTTGGATCGCTGATCGCAGCGAAAGTGCCATTCTGGCCGTTGCTGATGCTGCCGCAAGGCATTCTGATCGTCTTCCTGTTCACGCTGCTGCACGAAACGGTTCATCGCACGGCCTTCGAGACGCAGTGGCTGAACGATGTCGTGGCGCGGGTATGCAGCGTGGCGCTGGCGCTGCCGGCCGACTGGTTTCGTTACTTCCATTTCGCCCACCATCGCTTCACGCAGGATCCGCAGAACGATCCGGAGCTGGCTTTTCCCAAACCGGAAACGCTGCGGCAGTACCTCGTGCATGTGTCCGGCATCCCGGTGTGGTGGGGCCATCTCAAGACGCTCTACGCCAATGCCTTTGGTAACAGCCAGGAAAGCTATGTGCCGCCGAAAGGCCGACCCAAGGTACGGGCCGAGGCGCGCGCCATGATTGCCTTCTACGCTGTCGTCATTCTGCTCGCCGTTTATTTCCGGCTCACCGTGCTTGTCTATGTCTGGGTCGTTCCTGCTTTGCTCGGTCAGCCCTTTCTGCGCCTCTATCTCCTGGCTGAGCACGGCCGCTGTCCGTTCGTTGCCAACATGCTGGAGAATACGGGAACCACGCTGACCAATTGGGTCGTGCGCAAGCTGGCCTGGAACATGCCGTTCCATGCCGAACATCATGCCTATCCCGGTGTGCCGTTTCATCAACTGCCGCAGTTTCACGCGCTGATCGAGCGGCATCTGAAGGTTGTCGAGCCCGGCTATGTCAGCTTCCATGAGAAATACCTGGGAACGCTGAGCTGACCTGGCGTCGATGCCATCAGCCCGTGTGGCTGTGCAGCGCACGCGACTTCAACAGACGCTGGATATCTGCCGCCTTTGACGGCACGCCGATCAGATATCCCTGTGCCTCGACACAGCCATTGTCGCGCAGCATGTCGAGCTGGACCTCGGTCTCGACGCCCTCGGCCGTGACAACGATGCCAAGCTCATTGCCCAGCCCGATGATGGTGCGGACGATCGCCGCCGTGTCGCGATTACCCATGTCGCGTATGAAGGACCGATCGATCTTGATCTTGTCGACCGGGAAACGCCTGAGGTAGCCGAGCGAGGAATAGCCGGTGCCGAAATCATCCAGCGCGATGCGGATGCCGAGATCGCGTAACTGTCGCAGCGTCTTCAGCACGGTTTTGCTCTCGTCCATCAGCACGGTTTCGGTGATTTCCAGCTCCAACTGTCGGGCCGGCACGCCGGAGAAGGCCAGCGCCGAGATGACGTCGCGGGCAAAACCGCCGCTTTTGAGCTGCACGGCCGAGACATTGACCGCGATGCGCAAGCCCGGAGGCCAGCTTGCCGCCGCCGTGCAGGCCGTCCTCAGCGCCCACTCGCCAAACGGCACGATCAGTCCGGTTTCTTCGGCGACCGGAATGAATGCGTCCGGCGCGACAGTGCCGCGCGCCGGCGAATGCCAGCGCATCAAGGCCTCCGCGCCGATGATCTCGCCGGAGGCGATGTGCATGATCGGCTGGAAATCGAGGTCCAATTCCTGGCGCGACAGCGCGGTCTCGAGGTCGACCTCGAGCGCCCGGCGGGCCTGCACTATGGCGTCCATTGCAGGTTCGAAGAAGCGATAGAGGTTTCGCCCTTCGCTCTTCGCCCGATAGAGCGCCGTATCGGCGTTTTTCAGCAGCGTATCGGCGTCCCTGCCATCGCTAGGGAAAATAGCGATGCCCATGCTGATGCCGACATGCATGTCCCGGCTCTTGTCGCGAAACGGTTTTGCGATTGCCTCGACGATGCGCTTGGCCAGTTTTTCAGCGTCGGCGGTGCCCCTGGAATTGAACTGCATGATGACGAACTCGTCGCCGCCGAAGCGGGCGACGATGTCTGTTTCATTGTGCAGGCAACGCTGCAGCCTCTCGGCCACGCTTTTCAAGAGCCAATCACCGGCAGGATGTCCCCAGGTGTCGTTGATCACCTTGAAGCGGTCGAGATCGAGCGAGAGGATTGCCAGCGGCGGTGCCGCCACATCCTCCAGGGCCAGATCGAGCCGTTCGCGAAACATCGAGCGGTTGGGCAGTGCGGTCAGCGTGTCGTGATGCGCAAGGTGAGTCATGCGCTCTTCGGTGCGGCGACGTTCGGTGACGTCGTCGAAGGTCACCACCCAGCCGCCGCCGCTCATTGGCTGTCGTGTGACCAGAACCGTCCGGCCGTCGGTAAGATAGCGATAGGCCGAATGCGGTTTTGCCGCCACCAGGCAGGCTTCGGTCTTGGCGACTTCGCTGTCGACGTCGATCTTCGTATAGATGCCGAGTTCCAGCAGTCGTTCGAGCGCGTCGCGGTGCGTTGTTCCGAGCGGAAAGTCTGCAGCGGTGACGTTGTAGAGCTCCAGAAAACGCCGGTTGCGCACGATCATCTTGCCGTCGGTGTCGTACATCAGCAAGCCTTGCGACATGTTGGCGAGTGCGGCGTCGAAACGGCGATGCTGCTCCTTGAGATCCTGCTCGGCGCGCCGCTGTTCGGTTATGTCCTCATAGATCGAGACCCAGCCGCCCAGGGCCAGCGGGCGGTGCGAGATGTTGATGATGCGACCATCCGATAGCGTTTCTTCGTAGGTCGAAGGTTTCGCCTGGTCGATATAGGGTTTGCGGATGGCATAGAGTTCGTCGGCGCTTTGCGAGGCGATGCCGATGTCGACGCTGTGCCGAAGGATGTCGATGAAGTGGATGCCCGGTCGTATCAGCTTGGCGTCGAGGCAGAAGATGTTGAGGTAGTTGCCGTTGCAGATGATCATGCGCTCGTCGGCATCGAACATGCACAGGCCATGCGACATGTTCTCGACAGCGGCTGAAAAGCGCTCATTCTGTTCGCGCAGCTCGTCTTCCATGTGGCGAGAGCGCTCCACGCCTTCGGCCACCCGCTCCGGGACGACCGAACCAACCTTGACATCCACGACGGGCATGAGGCGCGCCTGCGGTGTTTGATCCAACACCGCACTGTTGACGTTTCCGGTTAATTTAGCGTTTTCTACCCTACCGCGGACGTCGCAACTGGGTGTCGCGAGGTCTCGATCGCCGAAAATCGCTCCAGGAAGGCATTCTGTGCCCAGGTCACGGAGCGCGGGGTGAAGTCGAAGCGCTCGGCGGAAAAACCGCGCGGACGGCCGAAGAATTCGGTCGCCTCGGCGGTCGAGAAGCCGGCAAGCAGCGTCGCCTCGAAATAGGCGGCGATCTGGTCGGCGCGCTTGATGTCCCTGCGCAGCGCCGCGGCCGGTTCGGACGGCAGCGAGAAGCGCTGATGAATGGCGCGCTGCAGGCGCAATTCGCAGTCCTTGTAGCTGCCGCCCATCACCGACTTGAACGGCGAGATCATGTCGCCGATGACATATTCAGGCGCATCGTGCAGCAGCGCGGCGAGCCGGTCGCTGGCCGAAGCCTCCGGCACCAGATCGTTGAACAGCGACTCGACCAGCAGCGAATGCTGGGCGACCGAAAACGCATGCTCGCCGCTGGTCTGGCCGTTCCAGCGGGCGACGCGGGCGAGCCCATGGGCAATGTCCGAAATCTCGATGTCGAGCGGCGAGGGGTCGAGCAGGTCGAGCCTGCGGCCGGACAGCATGCGCTGCCAGGCGCGTGGCGGCGCGCCGGTGCGGTCCGCCGCCATCAGGCTTCCTCCGCGCTGACGGTTTCCTGAGGAAAACTGAATTTGGCCCAGCCGGGAATGGCCACCGTCACTGGCACATCGCCCGCCAGGATCGGCTGGCCGGCATCCAGCGCCGCCTTGACCCTGTCGATGCGGGCAATGGCAAGCCCTGATGTGCCGGCACTCGAGCCGAGTGTGCCGACCAGTCGTCCATCGACGGTGAGTTCGGTGCCTGAGGCGGGCAGGGGAAGCCCGGCCTGGACAATCAGCACGCGCCGCCTGGCCGTGCCGCGATGCTGCATGCGCGAGACGACTTCCTGGCCGACATAGCAGCCCTTCCTGAAGCCGACGCCGTCCGTCTCGTCGAGCAGCACGTCATGCGGGAAGGCGTCACCGAGCGCATAATCGGCACCGCTTTCGGCGATGCCGTGGGCGATGCGGAAGGCCTGCCACGCGGCGATGTCGCCGGCGTCCGCAACGCCGGCATAGGAGCGCGTGACGCTCTCATCGCGAAAGCGCCTGTCGGCAGGCGCGGTTGAATCATTTTCTGAGGCGATTGACTCTTTTCCCCACCCGACAGTGACAAGCGTCTGTTCCGACTTGGCAATCTCGACCTTGGCGCGAAGCTTGTAGAGCATCAGCCGGCGAACGAAATCGTCTGAAATGTCGACACGGCATTCGAGCCGGAAAGCGTTTTCACCGGCACGCGAGATCAGGAAGTCGAACAGGATCTTGCCTTGCGGCGTCAACAGCGCGCCAGGCTTTGCTTCGCTTTCGCCGAGTGTGTCGAGATCGGTGGTCAGGATGTTTTGCAGAAAGTGTTCGGCATCCGGGCCGGAGACGATGATGAGCGCGCGGTCTTTCAGCAGGGCAAAGGGCATGGGGCGGATAAAAGCCTGATCTTGCAAAACGGTTGGCCATTACGTAAGCCGCTGACACTCCCCCCGCAAGAGAGCATGACCATGACCTACGACCTCATCCTGACAGGCGGCACTGTGGTCAACCATGACGGCGAAGGTGCTCGCGATATCGGCGTGAAGGACGGGCGCATCGCCGCAATAGGCGATCTGCGCCAAGCCTCGGCCGGCGAGACGATCGACTGCAGCGGATTGCACATCCTGCCTGGTGTCGTCGACAGCCAGGTGCATTTTCGCGAGCCGGGACTGGAGCACAAGGAAGATTTGGAAACGGGTTCGCGGGCGGCGGTGCTTGGCGGCGTCACCGCCGTATTCGAGATGCCCAACACCAATCCGTTGACCACCAGCGAGGCAACGCTTGCCGACAAGGTCCGGCGCGGCAGCGGCCGCATGCATTGCGATTTCGCGTTCTGGGTCGGCGGTACCCGTGACAATGCCAGGGATGTCGGCGAACTCGAGCGGTTGCCGGGAGCTGCCGGCATCAAGGTCTTCATGGGCTCGTCCACCGGCGACCTGCTGGTCGAGGATGACGAAGGTGTAGCCTCGATCCTGCGGAATACCCGCCGCCGTGCCGCCTTTCATTCGGAGGACGAGTTCCGTCTGCGCGAGCGCCTTGGCGAACGCATCGAGGGCGACCCGTCATCGCATCCGGTCTGGCGCGACGAGATCGCCGCCTTGCGCTGCACCGAACGGCTTGTGCGCATCGCCAGGCAGACCCGCGCCCGCATCCACGTCCTGCACATCTCGACCGCCGATGAGATCTTGTTCCTCGAACAGCACAAGGACGTCGCGACCTGCGAGGCGACGCCGCATCATCTGACGTTGAGCGCCGACGACTATCCCAGGCTCGGCACGCTGATCCAGATGAACCCGCCGGTGCGCGCCTCCCGCCATCGCGACGGCGTCTGGCACGGCATTGCGCAAGGCATTGTCGACGTGCTCGGCTCCGACCACGCGCCGCATACACTGGCCGAAAAGGCAAAACCCTACCCGGCTTCACCCTCGGGCATGACCGGCGTGCAGACGCTGGTGCCGATCATGCTCGACCACGTCAACGCTGGCCGGCTGACCCTGCAGCGCTTCGTCGACCTGTCCAGCCACGGCCCGCAGCGCATTTTCGGCATGGCCAGAAAAGGTCGCATCGCCGCCGGCTACGACGCCGACTTCACCATTATCGACATGAAGCGGCGCCAGACCATTACCAATGCACAGGCCGGTTCGAAGGCCGGCTGGACTCCTTATGACGGCAAGGAAGTGACCGGCTGGCCGGTCGGCACCGTCATTCGCGGCCAGCGAATCATGTGGGAAGGCGAAATCGTCGCGCAAGGCCAGGGCAGGGCGGTGGAGTTTTCCGAGGCACTGCCTGCCTAGCCTTCCTTACTCTCCTTACGGGAGGGAGGCCGCTCAATCGCCTGCAACAAAAAACGTCCACTGCCCAGCAGGCGTTATGCCGACGCGGTAGAAAATATAGGCCCCGAACTGCTTCATGTCGTCGAAATCGCCGGCGGTGACGATCTTGAACAATTCGACCCGCTGCTTGGCGTCGAGCTTATCCAACGGCAGTGCGAAGAAATACGGCCAGACATAGAGTTCCTGCGGCGTTCCGGCGTCGACATGGACATAGCCGGCGCTGAGCACTTCCTCCAGAATGGCCAGGATTTCCTGGCCGTCAGGGTCGCCGGACAGGCCTTTGAGGAAGGTGATGGCGTCGCCTTCGATGTCGGCGAGCGAGAGCTGGGTCATGCTGTCGCCCTTGCCGATCAGGGGCCTCAGCTTTTCGATGTCGCCGCTCTTGCAGGCTTCGATGATCAAATCATGCATGCGCCGCACGGGTTCCGGCAGCTTGCCGAGGTCGTAAACGACTTCCGGCAAGGGCGCTTCGGGATCGACACGCGGCCTGTTGGTGCCGCCATCGGATGGGCTGTCGGGCTCCGCCGCGTCCGGAGCGGCCGGCTGCTGGCCGGTCGAAGGCGGGGTTCCCACCGGGTCAGGCATGGGAATCGCGCCGCCGGGCGACGAAACGTCGTCATCCGTCGACGGTGTGACAGGAGCGGGAAGCTCTTCGCGTTTGATCTCGCTCAGCGCATAGGCCGGGCTGCTGGCCAGGCACGTCACAAAGGCAATCGCGGCACAGCAAGCAGCGAGGCGGATGTAGAGGACCAGGCCCTTCGGCCCGCCTGACATCGGAAAATTCACTGCCCGTATCTCCTTGGCTCCCGGGCAATCGATCGTCAAAGAACCGGATGTCGGTTCAGTGGCGCAGCCGCTCGGGTTCGAAGGCGCCAGCAATCACCTTCTCGCGCATGCGGTCGAGCAGGGCAAGAGCCGAGGTCTCGCCGTTGGCGCGCAGCATTTCGCCGAATGCGGTCTCGAGCGCCGCTTCGGCAATGATCTCCGGCTCGATGCCGGCCGACAGACCCTCCGCCCAGGCCTCGCTGTGGCTCTCCACCGCGGTCAGGCGCTTTTCTTCCCTGACCAGGGCATCGATGTCGTTGGCAGCATGTTCCATAAGCGATGTCCACCTTTTCAAGCGGCAATCCGCCAGTGCGGATCAGGCTTGATCTGTTCCGTTTGCCCGCAGCGTCGAAGTAAGTATCTGTAAATACGACATTTTTTTGATCGTCTTTTACAGGAGACGGCTGTATTTGGCGAAGCTGCGTTTCAACCCGGATCAAACTTAGCCGATTAGGCCGGCCTGCGGGGCGAAAACCTTCAGTTTGAGTTAATTCCGCATTCGTGCGCTAACGTTTCATTAACGCTGTTGCAGAAGTGCAACATCAGGATTGCACCAAGACACAGACCGGTACAAGCCGGATTTGTCCGACATGCCCGGCGACGGCCCGGAGATCTGTTGATGGATTGTCTAGAGCGCGCCGCATCGAAACGGGTTAGTTGCCATAGCGCGAGGCGATGTCGCGTGACAGCGTTTCGCCTTCCTTCATATAACGGCTGATGGCTTCGGTGGCCGAAGCGGTGCACTGGGTATAGGTGCCGCCGAAGGAGCGGTAGCCGCGGTTGAAGCTGGCGATGAAACGGGCGCGGCGCTCCGGATCCGGATTTTCCGAATCGAGCAGTTTTTCCATCTCGCCACGCCACTGGTCGCCCTTCTCCCCGCACAGATTGCGCAGGAAATGCAGCGACCCCAAAACCTCCGCCAGCCGCATCAGCCCCGGCTCGAACGGCGACTCGGCACTGAACGCCGGGCGCATTGGCACGGCCGCGCTGACCGCAAGGCAAATGACAAGGAGTATTGACGGACGGTTCATAACGCTTCTCTGCCTAACAGCTAGGCCGTTATGGCTGGCCAGACAGTGTAAGCCTTTGTGGCGAAACAATTTGTCGCCTGCAAGGCGATTTTTCAGCGCTGCGCCGAGGTGTTTGAGTGCGGACCGAGGAGTTCCTCGGCCACCGCGAACACCGAACCGGCAAGCGGCAGCGCGGCCATCTCACGCAGCGTGTAGAAAGCGGCTGTCTCGGCATCGTCGCTGGCCACGGCCTCGCCGCCGGCATAGGCGGCACCGAAGACTGTGAGGCGGTAATCGACCGGATGGGAGTCGTCCCTGCCGTCGATATGGATCTCCCGAAGCGGGCGGAAATCGGCGGCATGCAAGCCGGTCTCTTCCAGCAGTTCGCGCCGTACCGCATCCTCCAGCGTCTCGCCGGCCTCGACCTTGCCGCCTGGGAAGGCATACAGCCCCTGTGAGGGCTGCCGCGCTCGCTTGACCAGCAGCACGGCGTCACCACGCACGACGGCCACCGAGACGGCCGGAAGTGTCTTGCGCTGTTCGTTCATGGTTTCCGATCGGGCTCGATGGCAGGTCTGTTGTGGACCGCCCAGCATGAGGAAGCTTTAGCGGTTGCGCAACGCCGCTTCCATCGCCACCTTCAACCCGAACCATTCGAAGGGCGCCAATCGACCATGTGCGGACGTTTTGCCTTGACCGCGACGCCGGATCAGACCGCGGCCTATCTGGACGTGGCGGGACTTGAGGATTTCCCGGCGCGCTACAACATCGCGCCGACGCAGCCGATCCTGGTTGCCAGCGCCGGCGCGCCGCGGGCGCCTGGCTCCAATTTGCCCGACCGGCAGCCGATGCTGGTGCGCTGGGGGCTCATTCCCACCTGGGTGAAGGACACCAGGGAGTTTCCACTGCTGTTCAATGCGCGCTCGGAAGGCGCAATCGAAAAGGCCTCTTTCAAGGCCGCCATGCGCCATCGCCGCGCGCTGGTGCCCGCGTCAGGCTTCTATGAATGGCGGCAGACCGGGGGCAAGAAGGGGCAACCCTATTGGATCCGCCCCAGGCATGGCGGGCTGGTCGCCTTTGCCGGCCTGATCGAGACCTATGCGGAGCCTGGCGGCTCGGAAATGGACACCGGCGCCATCCTGACGGTCAACGCCAATGCCGACATCGCCCATATCCACGACCGTATGCCGGTGGTGATCGATCCCAGGGATTTCGCCCGCTGGCTGGATTGCCGCACATTGGAGCCGCGCGATGTCGCCGACCTGTTGCGGCCGGCGCAACTCGATTTCTTCGAGGCTATCCCCGTCTCCGACCTCGTCAACAAGGTCGCCAACACCGGTCCGGAGATTCAGGTGAGGGGCGAGATCGGGCCGGAGCCCGAGAAGGTCAAGCGCCAGAAGCCCGGCGCGGACGACAGTCAGATGACGCTGTTTTAGAGCATGATCCTGAAAAGTGGCCCCGGTTTTCGGGGAAGATCATGCTCACACAAAAGATCGAAGCTGTTATCTGGAGGCGTAGATCAGCGCCTCATGCCCGGCGCCTTTGGCGCCGGCCGCACACTGCTTCAGGCAGCGCGGGGCGATACGATCTTCGGTGCCGGCTTCTTCTTCTTCGCGGTGTGAAGAAGGGCGGCGACGATCGCGGCCGGGCCGATCGCGCGATAGTGGCTGGCCAGCGCCGGTTGCTTGGCGCGGGTGGCGTCTTGCTTGCTTCGAGACATGTTTCTCTTCCCAGGTAACGTTTTCGTGTTCGCGTTTGACCGTTGATTCCGACCAAATCGTGACGCTTGGTGATCTAGCCGGCGAATGTTTCATGACTGTGCCGACATGTTTAATAAAATGTTTCACTGGCTGATTCCGCGTGATCGGGCGACGGGTTTGCCGGTCCTGTCGACGTTTTTCCTGGGATCAGCGGCTTGACGGCAACACTGGCCAAGGCGATAAAGCCGCCCATGAAAACGTCTTTCGCCATTTGTGGCATTTGCATTATTGGCTAGCCTCGCGCTGGTCCGGACGTTTTCGCCTCATCTTTCCCCAGATTGGACAAACGCCCCGGCCAGCAGGCTGGAGTCTGATTTGCGCCTCGGCGCGCGGCTGGCTCCATCCAGATAAGAAGTTCTGAACCGGGAAGGCATGGAATGTCAGACGCATCGCAGGGCCTGCGCCTCTACAACACGCTGACGCGCACGAAGGAAAGTTTCGTTCCGATCGATGCGCTGAACGTGCGCATGTATGTCTGCGGCCCGACCGTTTACGACTTCGCCCATATCGGCAATGCCAGGCCGGTCATCGTCTTCGACGTGCTGTTCCGCTTGCTGCGTCATCTCTATGGCGAGACGCATGTCACCTATGTTCGCAACATCACCGACGTCGACGACAAGATCAACGCGCGTGCGCTGCGCGATTTCGGCGGCGAGATCTCAGCCGGAAAACTGTCGCTCAACGAAGCGATCCGGCGGGTGACCGAAAAGACCGCCGACCAGTTTCACAGGGATGTGGCTACACTCGGCTGCCTGGAGCCGACGGTCGAACCGCGCGCCACCGAGTTCGTCGAGCCTCGCGCCGACGGCAAGGCCGACATGATCACCTTGATTCAAAGCCTGATCCAACGCGGCCATGCCTATGTTGCTGCGGGTGAAGTGCTGTTCGACACCGCGTCGATGCCGGATTACGGGCAATTGTCGAAGCGCAATCTCGACGAGCAGCAGGCCGGCGCCCGCATCGCTGTCGACGCGCACAAGAAGAACCCCGGCGATTTCGTGCTGTGGAAGCTGTCGTCGCCGGAAGAGCCGGGCTGGCAGAGCCCATGGGGCAGGGGCCGGCCGGGCTGGCACATCGAATGCTCGGCGATGTCGGCGGCCTATCTCGGCGAAGTCTTCGACATCCATGGCGGCGGCCTCGACCTGATCTTCCCGCATCATGAGAACGAGATCGCCCAGTCGCGTTGCGCCCACGGCACATCAGTCATGGCCAAGGTCTGGATGCACAATGGCTTCCTGCAGGTCGAGGGCCAGAAGATGTCGAAGAGCCTCGGCAATTTCTACTCGATCCACGAATTGCTGGCGACCGAGACCTTCGGCGGTCGCAGCTGGTCGGGCGAGGTTCTGCGGCTGGCGATGCTGATGACGCACTACCGCGAGCCGATCGACTTTTCCGTGCGCAAGCTGGAGGAGGCGGAGAATACGCTGCGCAAATGGAAACGCGCGGCGGACCTGGCGCCGACTGCCGGGCAGGTACCAGTGGAGGTCATCGATGCCTTGTCGGACGATCTCGCTACCTATTCCGCCTTCCAGGTGCTGACGCAATTGGCCAGCGAGGCCGCGGACGGCAACGAGGCCGCCGCTTCGTTGAAAGCGTCGCTGCTGTTCCTTGGTTTCGACATCGCGTCGGCAGAGGTGGATGAGGACAAGGTCGCCAAGGCCATCGCCGAGCGCCTCGCTCTCATCGCCGCCAAGAACTGGGCCGAAGCCGATCGCATCCGCGACGACCTTTTGGCGCAAGGTGTACAATTGAAGGACGGCAAGGATCCGGCCACCGGCGAACGCATCACCACCTGGGAGGTAAAAAGATGATTGACCATCTCGGCATCGACGTTGCCGATTTCGACGCTTCGAAGGCTTTCTACGACAAGGCGATGGCGCCGCTCGGTGCCTCGCTGCTCTATATGGTGCCGCTGGAATACACCGGCGGCGCCAAGGTTGGTGGTTACGGTCGCGATCGGCCGGTGTTCTGGCTGCAGGAAGGCAAAGATGGGCAGAAGGCCCATCAACACGTCGCCTTCACCGCGCGCAGCCGTGCCGAGGTCGACGCCTTTCATGCCGCGGCCCTTGCCGTCGGCGGTAAGGACAATGGCGCGCCGGGGCTGCGCCCACACTATCACCCGAACTACTACGGCGCCTTCGTCTTCGACCCCGACGGCAACAACGTCGAGGCCGTCTGCCATGATCCGGAGTGAGACGTGATGAGCCTCGACAACCGGCCGGTCTACACAGGCGGCTGCCAGTGCGGCGCGGTGCGCTTCCGCGTCGAGGGCACGCTTGGCGACGCGTCGGTCTGCCACTGCCGCATGTGCCAGAAGGCGAGCGGCAATTTCTACCTGCCGCTGGTCTCGGTGCGCGGCGCCAAGGTCGACTGGACACGCGGTGAGCCCAAGCGTTTCCGTTCCTCCAATGCCGCCTGGCGCGGCTTCTGCGCCGAATGCGGCACGCCGCTGACCTTCGAGGCGCCGGACGGCATGGCGCTGGCGATAGCTGCCTTCGACGATCCCGCCGATATCGCACCGACCATCCAGTGGGGCACGGAGGCAAAACTGCCTTATGTCGACACCATTCCGCAATTGCCGGGCGAGGATACGATGGCGGACATGGGGTCGGCTCCCTATCTCGCCGAGCTTGTCTCCTACCAGCATCCTGACCACGACACCGACCAATGGCCGCCGGAGGAAAGACCATGACCGAGACTGTCCGAACCGGCGGCTGCCAGTGCGGCGCCGTGCGCTTCCGCATCAAGGGGGCGCTCGGGCGCCCGTCCATCTGCCATTGCCGCATGTGCCAGAAACAGTTCGGCTCGTTCTTCGGCGCGCTGGTGACCGTGCCCAGGGATGGTGTCGAATGGACCCATGAGGAACCGAGCTATTTCCAGTCGTCGGTCAACATCGATCGCGGCTTTTGCGCCCGCTGCGGTACACCGCTGACCTACCGCCAGCCCGGCGGGCTCGAGATCGCCATCGGCGCCTTCGACGATCGCTCCGATCTGGCGCCGCAGATCCAGGTCAACTACGCCGCGCGGCTGCCTTGGGTGGAGACGATCTTCGATCAGCCCGTCCATCAGGATCCTGACTTCTACACAAGGCAGGAGCAGATCATCTCCTTCCAGCATCCCGATCACGAAACGGCCAACTGGCCGCAACAGGGCCTGAAACTATGAGCTTGCGCACCCTCTACCCGGAGATCGAACCGTTCGATAGCGGCATGCTCGATGTCGGCGATGGCCACATGGTCTATTGGGAGCGTTCCGGCACCAAGGGCGCCAAGCCGGCAGTGTTCCTGCATGGCGGACCGGGCGGCGGCTTTTCGCCCAAACACCGGCGGCTGTTCGATCCAAAGCTTTATGACGTCATCCTGTTCGACCAGCGCGGCTGCGGAAAATCGACGCCGAATGCCTCGCTGGAGGCCAACACGACCTGGCATCTCGTCGCCGACATCGAGCGCCTGCGCGCAATGGCCGGTTTCGACACATGGCTGGTGTTCGGCGGCTCCTGGGGCTCGACGCTGGCGCTCGCCTATGCCGAGACGCATCCCGATCGCGTCAGCGAACTGGTGGTGCGCGGCATCTACACGCTGACCCGGGCCGAACTCGAATGGTACTATCAGTTCGGCGTCTCCGAGATGTTTCCCGACAAGTGGGAACGCTTCCTGGCGCCGATCCCCGAAGCCGAGCGCGGCGACATGATGGCGGCCTACCGCAAGCGGCTGGTCGGTTCCGACCGCAAGGCGCAGATAGAGGCGGCTCGCGCCTGGAGCCTTTGGGAAGGCGAGACGATCACGCTGCTGCCGGAGCCTGAAACCAGCGACAAGTTTGGCGAGGACGACTATGCCATCGCCTTTGCCCGCATCGAGAACCACTATTTCGTCCATGCCGGCTGGCTGGAGGAGGGACAGCTGCTGCGCGACGCGCACAAGCTCGGCGATATTCCCGGCACCATCGTCCACGGCCGCTACGACATGCCATGTCCGGCGCGCTACGCCTGGGCGCTGCACAAGGCCTGGCCGAAGGCCGATTTCCACCTCGTCGAGGGCGCCGGCCATGCCTATTCGGAGCCCGGCATCCTCGACCGGCTGATCCGCGCGACGGACAAATTTGCAGGCAAATGACCATGACCCGCGAGCGCCTCTATCTCTTCGACACCACATTGCGCGATGGCCAGCAGACGCCGGGCATCGACTTTTCCGTCGAGGACAAGATCGCGATTGCAAAATTGCTCGACGAATTCGGTATGGATTATGTCGAGGGCGGTTATCCCGGCGCCAACCCGACCGACACGGCATTCTTCCAGAAGAAGCGCACGGCACGCGCCAAATTCGTTGCCTTCGGCATGACCAAGCGGGCCGGGGTGTCGGCATCCAACGATCCTGGCCTTGCAGCGCTTGTTCAGTCGAAATCGGACGCCATCTGCTTCGTCGCCAAGAGCTGGGATTATCACGTCCGCGTCGCGCTCGGCTGCACGAACGAGGAGAACCTCGACTCCATCAAGGTCTCGGTCGAGGCGTCGGTCGCTTCGGGCAAGGAAGCGATGGTCGACTGCGAACATTTCTTCGACGGCTTCAAGGCCAATCCCGACTACGCGCTGGCCTGCGCCAAGACCGCATACGACGCCGGCGCGCGCTGGGTGGTGTTGTGCGACACCAATGGCGGCACGCAGCCGTCGGAAGTGCGCGTCATCGTCGACAAGGTCATCGCCTCAGGCATACCGGGCGATCATCTCGGCATCCACGCCCATGACGATACCGGCCAGGCGGTTGCCAATTCGCTGGCCGCTGTCGAGGCCGGCGTGCGCCAGATCCAGGGCACGCTGAACGGCATCGGCGAGCGCTGCGGCAACGCCAATCTGATCTCGATCGTGCCGACGCTGGCACTGAAGCCCGCCTTCGCCGATCGCTTCGAGACCGGTATTTCGGCCGAAGCGCTGACCGGCATTTCACGTCTGTCGCGTGCTTTCGACGAACTCTTGAATCGTGCCCCGGAAGCGCAGGCGCCTTATGTCGGCGCCTCGGCTTTCGCCACCAAGGCCGGCATCCATGCCTCCGCGCTGGCCAAGGAGCCGGCGACCTACGAGCATGTGCCGCCGGAAACGGTCGGTAATCGCCGCCGCGTCATGGTCTCCGACCAGGGCGGCAAGGCCAATTTCCTCGCCGAGTTGAAGCGGCGCGGCATCGAGGTGCCCAGGGACGATCACCGGCTCGACGCGCTGATCGCTGTCGTCAAGGAACGCGAGGCCGAGGGCTATGCCTATGAGGGCGCTGACGCCTCCTTCGAGCTCTTGGCGCGCAAGATGCTGCATGGCCTGCCGGAGTTTTTCCACGTCACTTCGTTTCGCTGCATGATCGAACGCCGCTTCGATGCCAATGGCCAGCTGAAGACGGTGTCGGAAGCGGTGGTCAAGGTGCTGGTCGAGGGCGAGGAGAAGATGTCGGTGGCGGAGGGCCATGGCCCGGTCAACGCACTCGACATCGCGTTGCGCAAGGATCTCGGCAAGTACCAGAACGAGATCGCCGATCTCGAACTCGCCGACTTCAAGGTCCGTATCCTCAATGGCGGCACCGAGGCCATCACCCGCGTCCTGATCGAATCGCATGACGGCACCGGTGCGCGCTGGTGGACGGTCGGGGTTTCTGAAAACATCATCGACGCTTCGTTCCAGGCGCTGATGGATTCGATCATCTACAAGCTGATGAAGAACCGCGAGATGGCGGGGCTGGTGGCGGCGGAGTAGGCGCGTGGGCTTCTCGATAAGCTGGTTTGGCTTCCGCGCTTACGGGATCAAGGAAGCTGCAACCTTGTTCGGTAGGGAAGTCGGTGGTTCGTCAGAAGATTTCGATGCCACGGTCAACGCTTATAGCAGCGAAAAGAATTGGGCGATTATCATCCTGGGCTACTGCAGCTTTCCAAATCCTCCTGACAGCTATCTGTCGGCGTTCTCGCAGGGCAGGGAAATGGTCGTGGTGCACATAGAAGAACATACTATGTTCGCTCGCGCCGAATTCTGGAGCAGCGGAAAGAACATCTGGAAAGTATGGCATACCGGGGACAAAAACGTCAGGGACCTTCATGCCGCAGGCGACCTCCCGACATCCTTTGAAGGCGTAAGGCAGGAGGCCTTTTCAAAACAGGATGAAGAAGATGCCGAACGCTCAGGAGTCGACGTCGTTTTCGACATTCCTCTCGATCTTGCCGCCGAGCTGACGGGCTTCAGGCATGATGAGGGCGCGCCCGACCGGCTTTTCTTTGAGCTTGTCGAGAAGCCGGTTCAGAAATGAGCTGACAGGCTTGTTGCCATAGCTCTCGGGAATGCAGTTCTGCGAAGGCAGCCGCTTGAACCATCACCAAAAGTCCATTGATCCATCACAACTTTGCGATGGTCTTGCCAAGGTTACTGGGCCATAGCGTTGGCCCATGGTCGCTAAAGCAATTGCCCTGGATGCAGATTCAAAAGCCCGTCGCGGCTTCTTGCTGGCGCTGGGTGCCTATCTCTTGTGGGGATTGCTGCCTTTCTACATGAAGGCGGTGGCGCATCTGCCGCTTGCCGAGGTGATCGCCCACCGCATCGTCTGGTCGGTGCCGATCGCCGCCGCGGTTCTGGTCTGGGCCGGCCGCACGGCGGATTTCAAGGCGGCGATTCGCTCACCCCGCACCATCGCCATGGCGGCGCTGACGGCAGCGCTCATCTCGGTCAACTGGGGCATCTATGTCTGGGCGATTTCCGTCGACCGCACCGTCGAGACCGCGCTCGGCTATTACATCAACCCGCTGGTGGTGGTCGTGGTCGGAGCCGTGCTGCTGGGCGAAAGGCTCGATCGGTTGCAGATCGCTGCTGTCGCGCTAGCGGCGGTCGCCGTCACGCTGCTGACCATCGAGGGCGGCAAGCTGCCTTGGGTATCGCTGGCGCTGGCTTTCTCTTTCGCCGCCTATGGCTTCTTCCGCAAGACGCTGCCGATTGGCCCAAGCCAGGGTTTTCTGCTCGAAGTGCTTTTGCTGTCCGTGCCGGCTCTCGGCTACATCGTCTACCTGATCACGACCGGGCAGGACCACATCGTGTCCAGCAACGGCACAGACACTGCCCTGCTGATCGGCTGCGGCCCGGTCACATCGATACCATTGCTGTTGTTCGCCTTCGGCGCCAAGCTGCTGCGGCTCTCCACCATCGGCATCATGCAATATATCGCGCCGACCATGGTGTTCCTGATTGCCGTTCTGATTTTCGATGAACCGTTCGGCACGGCACAGGCCATCGCCTTTGCCCTGATCTGGGCAGCCTTGGCGATCTATTCCTGGTCGATGCTGGTTACGGCCCGCCGGGCCGCCGCTACAACCCGCGGCCAAGCCGCCTGACGAACAGGTAGGTGGCCAAAGCGATAACCACCGACACAGCCGTCACCACCCAGAAGCCCGCTGGCGTATCGACCAGCGGCAGCCCGCCGACATTCATGCCGAACAGGCCCGAGATGATGGTCATCGGCAGCAGCACTGCCGTCATGACGGAGAGAACATAGAGGAGCTGGTTCGACTGCATGGTCAGCTTGGCCATCAATTCGTCCTGCAACAACCTCGTGCGCGCCTGCAACTGCTCGCCGTCATTGTAGAGGGTGAGCGCCCGATGCGAGAGCCTCGCTGCCATGTCGTTGATCAGATCGGGCAGCTCGTCGCGATGCGAATGATCGAGATGGCGAAACAGGTTGGTGAGCGTCGCCATCTGCCGATGGATCACCACCAGCTGCCGGCGCGCCTCGACCAGCGACTGGCGTTCATTGTGCCACGCGTCGCGCACGACGCGGTCCTCGATGCCGTCGAGCGTGTCGCCGAGTTTGCCGAGCTCGCCCGACATGCCGTCGAGCGACTGACCCATGACCGCCTCGATCAGTTCCGCTGGCGAGCGGAATTTCCGCGATCCGTTTTCCACCGCCTTTCGGACCGCGTCGACCGACTCCAGAGGCTGCTTGCGGGCGCCGATCAGCATCGTGTCGTTGAAGGCGAAGCGGAAATGGACGAGCCCGCGCGCTTCCGAAAAATCGTGCCTGAGGTCCGGCAGGTCGCCAAACAGCCAGTCATCCTCGTAGTCGATGTGGCAGCCATGGCTGGGCGCGAGGAAAGCATCGCGCGCCGGGGCCGGCAAAGCCTTCTCGGCGGCGATTTCCTGGCGGGCGTGCAGATCGGTGATCTGGTAGCTGCGCCAGGTCCATCGCGCTTGCGCGGGGTCCTTGGTGCGCACGCCCCCAGCGGTGAAATGATAGATGAAGAACAGCCCGTGCTCGTCGGGCAGGTAAGGCGACAGGTCGGTGCCTTCCGGGGCGAGGGCGATATCCATGGGCGTAGTGCCAGATGCAGGTTTCGACAGCTGGCGCCGCGCAGCGGCACCTCTGCAATTCCTAGCACGAGCGAACCCGGTTTCGTGTGACGGTTTCTTGACAGCGGGTCACAGTGTGTCGAGCAGGGAGAGGCCTCGATCCACCAATTGCCGTCATTTTCGACGCTTGGATGGACTTCGCATCCACCGCAATGGGGCTGTCAATCGTAGCCAGGTGGGCGATGCGAGCAGCGCGGCGCGTTCGGCAGCGAGATTGTCTCGGTCGCGCACCAATGCGTTCCGTTCGAGGCCGAGCTCATGACAGGCGCGGTTGATTGCGTCGCGCTCGCCGCGCAAATGGTCTGACTCGGCCGCCGCCGCGGCCCCCACGACAGCGCAACTTTCGTCGAACTTCGCCCGCATAAGGTCCAGCTCGTCACGCAATTTCTGGCTGTCGCCGTCGTCCGCCATGGCACATAGAACGTCGTAGGCGGTGCGTATCAGCGGTGTCACATCCGGATGGCTCTGTAAGTCTCCGACTGTTGCCCGTTCACGGTGCAGGTCCGCTGTCAGGAAGCGCCCTATCTCGGCTTCCACTAGGTCGGAGGGTGCCGGCCAGACGATCCCGGTCTTCTCCGCCGCACGCTCGACATGATGTCGCCAGTCGATCAGGAATTGTTCATGGCGCATGAAATGACGTGGCATGTGCCGTGAATGAAATTCCGCATCGAGCACGTGCCTGAGCCAGAGCAAAAGGGATTTTGCCAGCGGCAATCCATCCCGCCGCTGCAGTGAGTAAGCGACCTCGAGGGGGTTGCGGAGCGGAAGCAGGGCAACCGGCTCGACCTCCATTTCGGCTAGGATCGACGACATGAACGGAACGAACCGGCAAATCCTGGGATCCTTGACGAAAAACAGCGGTTCATCGCCGTATTCGCTTGCCAGGATCGCCTTGATCTTGTGGCGGTGACGCTCCGCCGCCAGCGATTGCAGCCATTGCGGATTGAGCGGCCGCCAGTCATGCCACGAGGAGGCAGCCGCTGCGAGCAGTTCGTCGTTGGCGAAATTGAGCGGGGTGCTTTCCCAGTATCCCCTGGGATTGTTGCCGTCGGCGCGCAACGGTCTTTTGGGGCCGGCCGATCCCAATGCGGCGATGGTGCCGGCAAGCATCGAGGTCCCGCTGCGGTGCATCCCAAGCACGAGGATCGCTTTTCTCCGGGAGTGGCGCGCGCGGTTCGGCATCTGCACGGCCTGCGCAGGGGGCTTGCGCAATGGCAACCGGGCCTCGAGCCATTCGGCTATTCCCGCAGGCAGCGCAAATGTTCCGTCCAGCAGGGGGTTCGCGGCAGCCGACCCCTCGTTGAACAGTCCATGATAGTGGATATGGACCAGCCGGGCCGGGTCGGGCGCCGAGGCCGGGTTGAAGTTGTGAAGCGGAAAATTATGCGTGGCCGGCAAAAGCCGCACGGAATGGTTGCCGGCGGTGGCCGCCAGTGAGAAAGCAGCCTGGCTCGTGCCCCAGAAGGCCGTGGCCTCCCCTTGCAGGATGCCGGTCCCGGTGCCGTAGGTTGGCTCGGCGCCGGCCCATGGTTTCATATTGGCGGCCACCAGCTTCCGGAAAATATCCTCGGTGTGCTGAAACAGGCCGCTCGCCCTTTTTGCGGCGATGAGCCCGCCATTGTAGCTGGCGCGCACAGCGAGGCCGTCGACGCTCGTGCGCACGATCGGCAGGTGTTCGTAGTCGACACCGGCAAGGACGCATAGCTGTCGCCAGTAAGCGTCGAATGGGTCGCCAGGGCCGGTCGTGCACATCCCCTTGCTGTCCACCGGGCGAGCAGCGGCGGAGCATGTGCCCAACGAAAAGTCGGGCTCGGCTATGAATATCGCGTCGCTATCAAGCATGATGATGACCGGCGGCCCGGTCCGTCTTTCGACATGGGCAAGCGAATGGACCCGGTATGAAGGGCCATATTGCGGGCAGCGGCTGTCGATTTCGATCGGCAGATAGTCCACTCCCAGTTGCTCGAACCGGTCTATCGTCGACGCGGACGGGCGACGGCTGCTTCGCGGCGAGACCGCAATTATCGGGGACCGTGAATAAGAGCCGGCGAAACACCTTATGCTTTCGCACAGCAGCAGGGCCTGTGCTTCGAGAATGCCCGCCTCGGCGATCAGCACAAACTCGACGTCGTTTTCGGATCCGTCGGCTTTGGGCTTGTCGACGGGTTCTTCCCGAGGGACAGGAGGCGGCTGAGAAGAAATTACCGGGCGCTCGTTCCTGGCGACGCCGATCTTCTGGATGATGACTTGTTCTCCTCGGTACAGTTCGCGGTATTGGCCTGATTGCACCGACAGGAAACTGTCGATCCCGAGTTTTGGGCGCTCGACCTCGTTGGCAAAGAAAGTCCATTCGTAATCGTCGAAAATGACAATCCCGCCGTCCCGCACCATCGGCCAGGAGAACACGGCATCGGACTGGACGTCGGCGCTGTGATGGCTGCCGTCGACATAGACGAGGTCGAAACGCCGCTCGTCGGTGACAAGGCGGGCCAATGCCTGGGACGAGGGACTTTTGATCTTCTCGACCCGTTCGCCGAACGCGGCCAGGTTGCTGTCGAAGCGTTGCTCGACATGCGCAAGCTGGTCGCTCCATTTGTGGCGCAGCGTGTGTTCGGGACTGCCGGCGAATGTATCGATGCATGTCAGCCGGCATTTGCCGAAATAGTTGAGAAAGAAGATCGCCGACCGGCCCTCCCAGGAGCCGATCTCCAGGACATCGAGAGCCTCATCGCGGCGCGACTGCAGCAGCGTGGCCCAGAGGGGAAAGAAGCGCGAGGTCCAGTCGGTCGAAAGGCTCTTGCCTGCAAACCACGCGGAATAATCAGGGTTCATAATTCTCACTCTTTGAGGCAGAGACGGCACCTTCGGTTTCCAGAATGCTGTTCCTCGTCAATTGGTCCGGCACCGATTCAGTCAGCTGCTTCAGTCAGCTGCCTGTTTTGGGCAAGCTCGCCTTGAGCCCAATCGTCAGCCGCTTTGCCAGAGCACCGATTACGGTGCGCCAGTCGAGCGGCCAGCACAGATAGCAGACGCGCAGCATCTCCGTCAGACCCGGCGGCGGGCTGGCGAGCATGCGCGCGACGATGCCATGGGCCAGCTGCCTTGCCGCAACCGCATCCTCCGTGCGCCGGAAGGGCCGTGACGCTGCGAGAAAGGCCTTGAGCACGCCAAGCAACTTGCCGTAGGCGGCGGCGCGTCGGTCGACGGCAATCACGTGCCCGCGGATGAATCGGGTGAGGTCCTGGGCGAAGGCGTCGTCATAAAGGTCATAGGTCAGGCCGAGGCGCGCCCATGATGCCTGGCGGATCGGATGCGTGCGATTGCGGGCATTCGTAGCGTTTGTCGCAGTTAGCCCGAGTGCGTTCAGCCGGTAGCGCGTCAGCGGTTCGGCAAGATTTCGCGCCCGGCACAGAGGCAGCATGTCGAACCACAGATAATGGTCCTGCGAGACCAGTTCATCGATCCTGTAGCGCCCGGCGGCCTCGAAGCAGCCGCGGCGGTAGGCGATCGTCGAATGGTAGAAGGGATTGTGGAACAGGATCGTCCAGCGGATCTCCAGATCCGTCTCGGGCATAAGCTGCGCACCGACGACGCGGTCGGCTTCGTCGATCAGCGTTACCGCGTGTCCGACGAGGCCAAGTTCGCGATCCTCGTCCAGGGCGGCGACCAGTCGTCCGACATGCGCAGGCTCGGCGATATCGTCCGCGTCGAGGCGCAGGATGATCGCGCCTCGGGCGGCCTCGATGCCGCGATTGGCGGCAGCTGCGGTGCCGAGATTGGTCGGGTTGGTGATCAGCCGGATGCGTAGATCGCGACGCGCCAGCTCCTGGAAGACTGCGTCCTGGCCCGTGCCGTCATCGACAATGATGAGTTCGAGATCATCGAACTCCTGAGTCAGGATGCTGTTGACCGCGGCATCGAGAAAGCGCTGGTCCGTATAGACGGTCATGACGACGGAGGCGCGTGGAACGCGATCCGCATCGCCGTCTGTCCTGTTCACCACCGTTCAATCCCCCTTGCGCATCTCCCCGATAACCAACCAGGAGAGTCGCCGCAAATGGAAATCGCCGGAGCGTCCGCGAGGCTTCTACCTTGCCGCTCGACCAGCGGCCGGCGGTGAGCGCCGCCGACCGCGCCGTCCGATGCGGTTCAGCGCTTCGGCCCAAACCCGGGGTAGGGGTTGAGCGGCACGATCGCGGCGATGTCCATCATGCCGGCCTTGATCAGTGGCAGAGTGGCGAGATGGCCGCGCACTTCGGCGTCGTCTGATGCCTCGAACATCATGCCGCTGCCGGGAATGTCGCCGCGGTTCCAGACCTGGCGCACCGCGCCCTCGGCGTAGAGCGTGCGCCGCTGTTCGGCTTCGCCGGGCAGAAGCGGTGCAAAGTCGGCGTCGCCGAACTTTGCGGTGTTGCGGGTGAGAAGGGCAAAGAACTGCATATCGGTCTCCTCTAGGTTGGGATGGCCGACTATCCCAGTGACTAGTCAGACTGTCCAAGACTGATTAGGCTAAAGTTGAGACCTGTAAGGACGTAAACTTTCGGATAAAAATGTTCGACCTGCGCCAGCTCCGCTACTTCATTACTGTCGCCGAAACCGGCAATGTCGGTCGTGCGGCCGAACTGCTGCATATCTCGCAATCGCCGCTCAGCCGGCAGATCATGCAGCTTGAGCAGCAGCTGGGCGTCGCGCTGTTCGAACGGGCAAAGCAGCGCGTTCATCTCAATGCCGAGGGCCGCGCCTTCCTCACCGAGGCCAGGATGCTTCTCGCAGGCGCGAAGCGGCTGGAGGCGTTCGGCCGTGACCTTGCAACGGGTGCCGCCGGCCGTCTCGCCATCGGCTATGTCGAAGGCGCGGTGCATGCCGGTCTGGTCGCGGGCATGCTCAGGCAGTTTCGCCGCGACCGGCCGCAATTGAATCTCAGCTTGATGAGCCTGCGCTCCGCCGCGCAGTTGGAGGGGCTGCGCCAGCGCACGCTCGATCTCGGCCTGGTCTATTCGCCGCCGCCGGCCGACTATCCCGAAATTGCCTCGATGCTGGCCCGCCGCGAGCCGTTGGTGCTGGCGATGCCCGAGGGTGATGCGCTCACGGCTGTCGCCGACATCCGCCCGCATCATCTCGATAGTCGCACGTGGATCACCGTGGTGCGCCAGCCCGCCGACACCAATCGCGGCCAGTTCCTGGCCGCTTGCATCGAGGCCGGCTTCGTGCCCGACATCGCCTATGAGACCGCTGATCCCTTGACCTCGCTCGGCCTGGTCAGCGCCGGACTGGGCCTAGCGACGGTGCAGGAGAGCCTGCGAAGTGCGGCGCCGGCGGGGATCGTCTTCCGCGACCTTCCCTGGTTCAAGCGCAGCGTGGCGATCCATCTCGCCTGGCGGCGGCAGGATCGGCGGGCGGTGATTGGGGATTTGCGGAGGGCAATAGGCAGTAGGCAGTAGGCAGTAGGCAGTAGGCAGTAGGCAGTAGGCAGTAGGCAGGCCCTATTCCCTACCGCCTATTCCCTACATTTTGTCGATCACCGACTGCATGCCTTCGGTCGGCGCATCGACGGACGAGCCTGCCACCATGATGGCGGCGACGATGGCTTCCGGGTCGTTTATCACCAGCGGCTGAACGCGCTTTGCCGTGTGGATGAAGCCCTCTGCCGCCATGTGATCAAGCAACGACAGCATCGGATCCCAGAATCCGTTGACATTGCCGAAGACGATCGGCTTGCGGTGATGGCCGAGTTGCCCCCAGGTCATGACCTCGACGATCTCCTCGACTGTACCGATGCCGCCCGGCAGCGCCACAAAGGCGTCGGATTTCTCGAACATCTTGTGTTTGCGCTCGTGCATATTGTCGGTGATCAGCAGTTCGTCGAGCCGGTCGAGCGCGGTTTCGGTTGCTTCCTTGTTGATCAGGAAGCGGGGAATGATGCCCGTCACCTTGCCGCCGGCCTTGAGCGCGCCTTCGGCGACGGCGCCCATAATGCCTTTGGTGCCGCCGCCATAGACCAGCCGCAGGCCCGCTTTGGCAATCGAGCGCCCAAGCAGGTGCCCGGCCTTCGCATAGATTTCATCGCGGCCCGGCGACGAGCCGCAATAGACGCAGACGGATCGAATCGTGTTCATACGGATGATTGGTGATTGGGTCTGAAAGCGGGGTCAAGCCCAAAGGCTTGACAAGTTCGGGCTTTTTCTTGTCGGCCCGTTTTTCTTGTCGGCATTGGGAAAACACGCTAGACCGGCATTAGGTGGCTAAGGGGTAGGGAAATATGGCAATTAATCCATTGAAGGCGTTCCTGTTCGCGGCGGGTGGGACCGTCGCGGCCGCGGGAACCGCCTATGTATCGGGCGCACTCGACCCGTATCTTCATCCAACGCCGCCGGCGCAGGTCGCGGCCTTGACGCCGCCCGAGGCGCCGAAACCGGCTGATCCCGGCACCGAAGGGCGACTGCCGGCGCCGGCGGTGCCGGCCGCTCCCGCCGCGGCGCCCCAGGCGATCGCTCCGGCCGCGCCTGCGACGGAAGCCACGCCCCCGGCAGCGCCTGCAACCGATGCGGCGGCTCCGGCGGCGCCAGCAGCGGCCGGCCCGATCGCGCCGACCTTCGATGTCGTGCGCGTCGAGAGCAATGGTTCGATCGTCATTGCCGGCAATGCGGCGCCCAATTCAAAGGTCGAGATCCTCAGTGGCACGACCGTGCTTGGTTCGACCGTGGCTGGCCCCGATGGCGCTTTCGTCATCGTGCTCGACGATCCGCTGAAGCCGGGCGACTACACAATTGCCCTGCGTTCGGCGGTCGGCACGGTGGTGACCGTCTCGGTGCAGACCGCCGTCGTTTCGGTTCCCAAGAATGCCGCCGGCCAGGTGCTGGCCATGGTCGAGGAGCCGGGCAAGCCGGCCGAACTGCTGACGGTTCCGGCGCCCGAGACCAAACCGGCGGCACCTGCCACCGGCGACCAGGCTGCTGCACCGGCTGCCCCGGCGCCAGCTCCGGCCGCCGAAGCGCCCGCAACGGCTGCTCCGGCGCCAGCCGCATCGGCCCCGGCGCCAGCCGTCGTCGAGGCTGCACCGGCTCCCGCCGCGCCGGCAACACCGCCCGCCGCAGCCGTGGCCGAACCCAAGATCGTCGTCGAGGCGGTCGAGATCGACGGCAACAAGATCTTTGTCGCCGGCCTTGCCGATCCGGGCCGCAAGGTGCGCGCCTATGCCAACGACATCCTGCTCGGAGACGCGCAGACATCGCCGGACGGTCATTTCCTCGTCGAGGCGACGCGCGACATTCCAGTCGGCAGCTACACCATCCATGTCGACGGCCTCGATGCCGACGGTGTGAAGGTGGTGGCCCGCGCCGCCGTGCCGTTCGAGCGCGAGCCGGGTGAAGCGGTTGCCGCCGTGGCGCCTGCGGAGGTCAAGCCGGCAGAGGTCAAGCCGGCCGAGACCAAGCCTGCCGCACCTGCCGCCGAAGCCCCTGCCGCTCCCGCTGCTGCCGCGCCTGCCGTTGTTGCGGCTGCCCCGGCCGAGCCAGCGCCGGCTCCTGCCTTACCGGCCGCTGAGGCGCCGGCTGTTGCCGCCGCTCCGGCACCCGCTGCACCCGCCACTGAGGCTCCGGCCGCCGTCGCTGCGGCCACGCCGCCAAGCGACGTGCCGGAGGTCGTATCGCCCAAGCTCGAACATGCCGACGGCGCTGTCATCATCCGCCGCAACGATACGCTGTGGCGGATTTCGCGGCGCGTCTATGGCCATGGCGTGCGCTATTCCACCATCTATCTCGCCAACCAGGACCAGATCAGGGATCCCAATCGCATCTGGCCAGGACAGGTGTTCAAGGTCCCGGAAAAGTCCAAGGAAGGCGAAGCCGCCGACCTCAAGGCGATGGGCGAGCAGGCGACGACAGCGCCGGCCAAGACGGAGTAGAAGCCACCTTGATCAGCCGACATCGCCTGCTTGGTTGGAGTGAAGCGTGAAACCGGTTGCACCGGGATCACCCAGCTCAGGGCGGAGATTCATGCTCGGGATGAGATAATCTCCGCCATTTTGCCGACGGTATGGGATGGGCGGCGTCGTCGCCAGTGTCCGCATCCTGTGACGCAGGCGTTCGGCCACGGGTTCGAAGCCGGCCTCTTCGAGACGATCGACCTTGTAGACCACGAACGGCGGAAGCACGTCGTATCCCGGGTAATAGAGGATCCCGTGGTTGATCGGGAACAGCAGGTCGTGGATAGGTCCGTTGATACCGCGCGGCGTGTAGTGCTCCTCCCAGCCGCCGGCGGTCACGATCAACATCGCGCGTTTCCCGACAAGGGTCCCCTCACCATAGCGATCGCCCCAGCGCCGATCGCTATGCTCACCAACGCCATAGGCGAATCCATAGGCGAACACACGGTCGACCCAGCCCTTGAGGATCGCAGGCATGGCGAACCACCACAGCGGGAACTGCAAGATCAAGGTATCGGCCCACATCAGCTTTTCGATCTCGGCCTTTACATCCCCGGTTAGCGTGTTGGCCTCGAAACCCTTCTTGGAAGCCGCGACCGGGATGAAGCGCGCATCAGGGTCTTGCGATGGGAAGTCGGCACGATCGACTTCGGATTTCCAGCCATCGGCGTACAGGTCCGATACGTGCACCTCATGTCCCTGAGCCTCGAGTTCCTTGACGGCGACGTCACGAAGGGCGCCGCTCAGCGAGCGTGATTCAGGGTGAGCGAAGACGAGCAGAACTTTCATGGGTCAGATCCAACGTTGAGGAAACTGACGGGAAGGTAGCCAGTGACAGAGTGATCCGCTATATGCAGGTAATGCATAATATTGTGCCGAATAATGGATAAGTCAGACATTACATTCGAGCGCATGCGCACCTTCGTTCGCGTGGCCGAGCGTGGCAGCCTGTCGGCCGTCGCGCGCGAATTTGGGGTCGGGCAATCAACGATCACGCGGCACCTGCGGGAGCTCGAAGCCGCGGTCGGCGTGCCTTTGCTCAGCAGAACGACCAGACGTGTGACGATGACCGCCGAAGGCAGCCGCTATTATGCCAACAGCGTTCAGATCCTGCGTCTTGTCGAACAGGCCAGCGATGAGGCCCGGGGCACGCGTGGCGCGCCTGCCGGCACGATCCGGATAAGCTGTACGGCGGCCTTCGGTGTCTTGCATGTCAGCCGACTGATCTTCGCTTTTCAGGACCGTCATCCTGACATCGGGGTTGATCTCAGCCTCACGGATGAGCGGGTGGATCTCGTTCGCGAGGGCGTCGATATCGCGCTTCGCCTGGGACCGCTCACCGACAGCTCGTTGAAGCTGCGGGCTCTCGGCCAGTCGCGGCGTCTGCTCGTAGCGTCTCCGGATTATCTGGCGGCGCGGGGAAGACCGGCTGTCCCCTCGGATCTATCGCGGCATGAGGGCATCCGGATGTCGAACGTGGCGGGCAGCGAAACACTCATTTTGCGGGGCGCCGGTGGCGAACGTCATATGGTGCCTTTCACGGGGCGACTGCGTATCGATCATGGGCTTGCCGCGCGGCAGGCCATGGTCGCCGCTCGCGGGATCGCGCCGGCGCATCGATGGCTTGTGGACGATCTTCTGGCGGCGGGCCTGCTCGAGACAATCCTGGCGGATTATACGCTGCCGTCCGTCCCGCTGAACATGTTGATTGTCCCGGAGCGCGCGGGCGTCGCAAGGGTCCGCTTGCTGGTCGAGTTTCTGGCTGAACAGATCGCCGCCATTCCAGGGATCGAGAAATCCATACCGGAGTACTAGCCGCCGTCCGATCTGCCCGGAAGAGTAGCTTGCAGCGGTGCCGTCCATCGTCTATCGCCGATGAACGATGACACAATCCGCCCTTGAACCAGACCGCGCCACCAGCGCTCTACCCAACTGCATCTCCGACAGCCGCGCGGTCGCGGCGCGTTTCGCGGCGTTGTCGCATCCGGCACGGATTGAGATACTGAAGCACCTCTCAGCTAGCAATTCGTGCTGCTGCCGCGAAGTCGTCGACCGTTTCGATCTGGCGCAGTCGACCGTCTCGCAGCATCTGAAAATACTGGTCGAGGCCGGTCTGGTCCGCTTCGAGCCTGATCGCCAGCGCTCGCGCTATGCGGTCGATCATGCCGCGCTCGCCAACCTGTCCACATCGCTGAACGCGCTCGTCAATTCCTGCTGCTCCGGCCGCTGACCCTCTCACCCAAAAGGCAAGAAAAGTGGTCGAAAAAACCGTCTCCGCCGACACCTCAACCCTCACGACTTTGCGCAACCTCTGGCCCTATATGTGGCCGGCCGACCGCGCCGACCTCAGGGCGCGCGTCACCTGGGCGACGCTGCTGCTGGTCGTCGCCAAGCTGACACTGGTCGCCGGTCCCTATTTCTTCAAATGGGCAACCGATGCGCTGGCGGGCGGCTCCAAGGTGCCACCGCCGCTGCCTTCTTTCATGCTTGCCCCTGTGATGCTGGTCGTTGCCTACAATGTGCTGAGGCTGGTCCAGCTCGGTTTCAACCAGCTGCGCGATGCGCTGTTTGCCCGCGTTGGCCAGCATGCGGTGCGCCAGCTTGCCTTCCGCACCTTCGTCCACATGCACCAGCTGTCGCTGCGCTTTCATTTGGAGCGCCGCACCGGTGGTCTGTCGCGCATTATCGAGCGCGGCACCAAGGGCATCGAGACGATCGTGCGCTTCATCATGCTCAACACCGCGCCGACCATTCTCGAATTCGCGTTGACCGCCGGCATATTCGGTTTCACCTATGGCTGGAAATACGTGGCCGTCGTCGCAGCCACCGTCTGCCTCTATGTCTGGTTCACGGTCAAGGCGAGCGACTGGCGCATTTCGATCCGCCGCGACATGAACGACAGCGACACCGACGCCAATACCAAGGCGATCGACTCGCTGCTCAATTTCGAGACGGTCAAATATTTCACCAATGAGCGCATGGAGGCCGAGCGCTTCGACCGCTCGATGGCGCGCTATGAGGTCGCCGCCACCAAGACCTGGACCTCGCTCGGCTGGCTGAATTTTGGCCAGGGCGTCATCTTCGGCCTCGGCACGGTCGTCGTCATGTGCATGTCCGCGCTGGAAGTGCAGGCTCACACGCAGACCGTCGGCGATTTCGTCTTCATCAACGCCATGCTGGTGCAGCTTTCCGTGCCGCTCAACTTCATCGGCTTCATCTACCGCGAAATCAGGCAAGGGTTGACCGATATCGAGCACATGTTCGACCTGCTCGACGTGCCGCAGGAGATCGTCGACAAGCCTGGTGCGAAATCGCTGGTCGTCGGCGCCGGCAAGGTCGAGTTCCGCGACGTGCATTTCTCCTATGATCCGAACCGCAAGATCCTGAAGGGTGTTTCCTTCGAGGTGCCGGCCGGCAAGACGGTTGCCATTGTCGGGCCGTCGGGCGCGGGCAAGTCGACCATCTCGCGGCTTTTGTTCCGCTTCTATGACGTGCAGGCCGGTCAGGTGCTGATCGACGGCCAGGACATCAGGGATGTCACCCAGGACAGCCTGCGCGCGATGCTCGGCATGGTGCCGCAGGATACGGTCCTGTTCAACGACACCATCGCCTACAACATTCGCTATGGCCGCGTCGGTGCCAGCGAGGAGGAGGTGCGCAAGGCGGCCGAACTCGCCCAGATTGGCCCGTTCATCGAAAAACTGCCCGACGGCTACAAGTCGATGGTCGGCGAGCGCGGCCTAAAACTTTCGGGTGGCGAGAAGCAGCGCGTGGCGATTGCCCGCACCATCCTGAAGGCGCCGCCGATCCTGATGCTCGACGAAGCCACCTCGGCGCTGGACAGCCACACCGAGCAGGAGATCCAGGCCGCGCTCGATCTGGTCAGCAAGGGGCGCACCACCATTGTGATTGCCCACCGCCTGTCGACGGTGATTTCCGCCGACGAGATCATCGTGCTGAAGGACGGCCAGATCGCCGAGCGCGGCACCCATGTCGAGCTGATGCGAAAGCATGGCCTCTATGCCTCGATGTGGGACCGCCAGCGCGAGGCGACCGAAGCCGAAGAGCGGCTGCGTCTCGCCCGCGAAGGCGACGAGCTTGGCGTCATCGTTCGCCGCCGCACGTCCGAGGTAAATTGATTTTTGCGCTTGACCTCAACTTAGGTTGAGATTGTACGCCCGTTCCTGGAGCCCGAGAACACCATCATCCAGGAACGGAACAGTTGAAATGAACGACATAAATCAGAATGTTAACGGCGGCAGCGTGTTCAGGGTGGATAAGTTCGTCGTCCCGGCCGCCGCCCGCGAGGAGATCCTCGTCAAGGTCAGAACGACGCATGAATTGCTGCGCCAGCAGCAGGGCTTCGTGCAGGATTTGCTGCTCGAACAATTTTCGGGGCCAGGTGAATTCAACCTGGTGACGATCGTCGAATGGGAAAGCCAGGCGGCCATCGACAAGGTGGTGCCGATCGTCAAGGCGGCGCACGAGCGCGTTGCGTTCAACCCGCAGGAGACGCTCGCACGGCTCGGCGTTCGGGCCGACATCGCCAACTACCAGCGGGTTCCCGGGCTCTAATGCATGTCGCCCAAAAGTGTGTAGCGGTTTTGGGACGACGACATGCATAAACAAAAGGAGGCTAAAGGGCGTCGATGCGACGCGCTTTAGCCGGGCCAGCCGACGCCAGGTGCCGGCGCCTTCATGCTGAGCACCTGGCCGGTGCGGGCATCGCTGACCATGTGCTCGAAGCCGCGCCATTGCGCGGCGACGATGAACAGTGTTTGCCTGTCCACACCGCCCAGCATGCAGGCAAAACAGCCGCGATCGACGGTAACGGTCTGCAGCACCTCACCGCCTTCACGCACCCGCACGCAATGCTTGTTGGGGACATCCGCGTACCAGATCGCCCCTTCGGCATCGAGACAGATGCCGTCGGGGTAGCCGTCGAGATCGGCCCAAATGCGCCGGTTGGACAGGGTGCCATCGCCGGCGATGTCGAAGGCGGTAAGCCGGTTGCCGTGGGATTCGGCAACGATCAGCGTCTTGTTGTCTGGGGTCACCGCCATGCCGTTGGCAAAGGCTATGTTGTCAGCCACTTGCCGGACCGCACCGTCCGGCGTGATCAGCACGATCGCGCCGGGACCGAAATGCTCACCGGGAGCCGGCGTCGGCCCGCCACCATTGACATAGATGTTGCCGCGCCCATCGACGACGATCTCGTTCCACGGGCCTTTCGACAGGCCACGCAGATCGGCATGGGTGACGAGCCCGCCATCAGCTTCTTGCCGAAGCAGCAGGCCTTCTCGGCCTGAGACGACCAGCAGGCGTCCATCCGGCAGCCAGTCGATGGAATAGGGCAGGACGGCCGGCACGGTGAGCATGATCTCGCGATTGCCCTGAGCATCGATGGCGATGATTTCACCCGTGCCCCAATTGCAAAGCCACAGGCGCCCGTCATGCCAGCGTGGCGATTCCCCGAAGGCAAGGCCGGCAGTGACGAGACGTGCTTGATGGGCTGATGGTTTCTGCATGTGGGTGCTCCTAGTTGTGCGCGTCATTCATGGCCGGGCGGTCCATTAATGACGTTGCCTCACCAAGGACGGGTGACGGCGCGCGTTACCGACAGGCATCGCGCAACAATTCAGCTCAGTCGCCGCAACGCTGAGTCTAAGCACCCTCGAAGTCGGTGTTCCTTAGAATATTGCGAGTTTGACATGGTGAAAATGAATTTCAAGGTGCCTTCTATCCGCTCTTCCAGGTAATATTCTGCCAACGGACTCTGATCTATAGGTACTGCTCTGCTGCAGGTAAGAAGGCCGCTGGAATGTTCGGAATTTTTTCACGGAAGAAACGGCTTCAGCACCGAGCAACGGTTTCGGCAGACCGTTCTGAGCAGGCGGTGGCCAGCCCACACGTATCTTCAGTTATTGTCCCGTTTTCAGCAGTCGAGCGCGCTGCCAAGGAAAATTACGCCGCGGATCTCGTGACGGCGGTCATGGATTTCGTGAACGCAATGCTTGACCAGGGCCTCTACAAGGATCACGAAATACCGGCCTCGGCGAGGCAGTTTTTTCACACTTACCTATACGGCATGGAAGTAGCTAACGGCGGCCATAGCCAATTTATCCGCAACTACCGTGGTGGCCTCGACAAAATTACCTCTGATGCGCGTTTGGCTCTGGCCGGAATGCGAGCAGCAAACCATTTGGCTGTGTTAGAACAAATGGTTGCTTGGGTCCGGGAATATCCAAAGGAAGCGGAGGAACAGACTGGATTTGACGGCGGTCGCGCTGATTTCCTTGATAAACTCGACGATCTTTTTCACGAGGAGGAAGATACCGTCCCGCTGCTTGCGCGCGCAGTGGGTTGGATCGCCTCGTGGCCTGAACTGGAGATTGTCGACGATGCCGAATGCCAGGAGGCCATCCTCGACGTTGTGATGGCTAATCATAGACGCGAGCCTCGATTGCGCCATCGCTCGGTGTTCCATCTGAAAGCAGTGATGACGAGCCGACTTGAGGTGGGCATCGGTCTCGCCTGCGCAGGTTTGCCGCAACCCGAGGTTAAGTTAGGGTTAGGCGAAGGAAGGATGTTGGGCATAGACGGCGAGAAGCAGATGGCTTTTCCTGTCTTAACCAATGCCGGTAGGGTGCTTCTGTGCGTAGTCAATTCAACGCATGCGGCTGCGTACCGGTACCTCGCCGCTGATGGCACGGAGCCGCAACTCGACGTCGGACCGGTCGATAGCGTCGATGAGTTACTTGGCGAAGTTGCTCCACGTGTCGGCCCGAAGCTCTCGCATGTAGGCGCTGATACAATAACGACTGTTATAAAATTGGCTGAAGCCTATCACGCACCAGCAGCCCTCGACCTCCTTTTGCGTAGGGCCGAAATAGATACGGCAGGAGCAGTTGCCTTACCATCGATGCTGATTCCGAGAGAGGGAGGGGCGGTCGTCAGTTGGACAATCGCTGCTGGCGATAGGCTATTGTTGTTGCTGTCGGCTCCCAATGGGAGCGCGCTCTTGAGATCGGGTGCCGAAGATCCGCTGGTGGATGCCCACAGACTGGAAATCGAAGAGCATTGTGCGCGCGCCGAAGCCGATGGTGCCAACTAATCTGGACTGGCTGTCTCCATTGTGCCGCGCTACTTCTCCGTCAGAAAAAAATTCCATCGACATGGCCATTGAGGGTCGCACTGTTCGGCTTTCGGATCATCGACGGCCAGCCTTTTCCCCGAGCTGTGAACCGGCAGTGTGCTGAATTCTGACGGCAATGATGCCGGCAGGCAAGCATACCGCCGCTTCTCCTCCTTTGCGGCCAGTGCGGCCTTGCCGATTGTTGCGTTGCGGCGAAGGGGGCTTTCGGCTATTGAGGCCGGACTTGAAACGGAGCCCGCCCCAGACCGATGAGCCTTGTCGATACGGTCAAGAACGCGTTCGTACCGATCCATCGCGAAGGCTATCCCTTCATCGCGGCCTTTGGCGCGGCAACGCTTTTCCTCGGCTATTTCTCCTCGATCCTGTTCTGGATCGGCCTGATCCTGACCGCCTGGTGCGTCTATTTCTTCCGCGATCCCGAGCGCGTCACGCCGGTCGACGACCGCCTGGTGGTGAGCCCCGCCGATGGCATCATCTCGGCAGTCGGTCCGGCCGTGCCGCCACGCGAGCTTGGCCTCGGCAATGTCGAGATGACCCGCATCTCGGTGTTCATGAATGTCTTTTCCTGCCATGTGAACCGAGCCCCGGTGCGCGGCCGTATCGCCAAGATCGAGCATCGGCCGGGAAAATTCCTCAATGCCGAACTCGACAAGGCCAGCACCGAGAACGAGCGCAACGGCCTGGTCATCGAGAGCCCCAACGGCACGGTCGCCGCCGTCCAGATCGCCGGCCTGGTGGCCCGCCGCATCGTCTGCTGGGCCGAGGCCGGCGCTTCGATCGGCACGGGCGAGCGTTTCGGGCTGATCCGTTTCGGCTCGCGCGTCGATGTGTTCCTGCCTTTGACCGCCACGCCGCGTGTCGCCGTTGGCCAGACGGCGGTCGGCGGTGAAACGGTGCTGGCCGAATTCGGCGGCGTCGCCGGCACCCCCCTCGTACGGATTTCCTGAGCGGTGGGCACGCAATACAAAAAGTTCGAGGCCCATGCCAGCGGCGGTCCGCGCATCCGCGAGATCCCGATGCGCATGGTGCTGCCCAATCTGGTTACCGTGCTTGCCATCTGCGCCGGCCTGTCCGGCATCCGCTTCGGCTTCGAAGGCCGCTTCGAGCCGGCGGTGGTGATGGTGCTGCTTGCGGCCTTTCTCGACGGCATTGACGGCCGCCTGGCGCGGATGCTGAAGGCGACCTCCAAATTCGGCGCGCAGATGGATTCGCTGGCCGACATCGTCAATTTCGGCGTGGCACCCGCTTTGGTGCTCTATGCCTTCCTGCTCGACCGTGCCGGTTCGCCGGGGTGGATTGCTGCCCTTCTGTTCGCCATCGCCTGTGGGCTCAGGCTTGCCCGCTTCAACGTGCTCGACGACGAGAAGGCCGAACGTCCCCTATGGCAGTCCGAGTATTTCGTCGGTGTGCCGGCGCCGGCGGGCGCGGTGCTGGTGATGCTGCCGCTCTATCTCTATTTTCTGCGGCTTGGGGTCGAGCCCAGCCGCCCGGCCGCCTTCGTCGCCACCGGCTTCACCATCCTGGTCGCTTTCTTGCTGGTCAGCCGGTTGCCCGTCTATTCCGGCAAGAGCATCAAAATCCCTGGCGACAGGGTGCTGCCGGTCATTCTGGCCGTCGTGCTCTACGTCCTCTTGCTGATGACCTATCCCTGGTACACGCTGACTGCCTCGGTCGCGGGCTATCTGATCTTCCTGCCGTTCTCGGTGCGCGCCTACTCCAAGCGCGCCAAGCTCGAGGGCGAGAAGGTGCCGCCTTCGGACATAGGTTAGAACGTTCGCCGAAGTCGTTGATCCGACTCAGGCCGCGACACCCAGCCCCAGCCTGTCGATCGCCAGCTTCCTGGTCGAAACATAGTCGGTCTTGCCGGACCCCAGCACCGGGATTTCCTCCACCTTGACGATGTCGTTGGGCACCATCAGTTCGGCGGCTCCGGCTTTCTTGCCGAACTGACGGAGCTCTTCGGGATTGGCGTCGTCGGCGGTGGTGACCAGCACGATGCGTTCGCCACGCCTTTTGTCGGGCACCGCCACCGCCGCATGGCGTTCTTCCGGCCACAGCGACTGCACCAGCATCTCGACCGCGCCCAGCGACACCATCTCGCCGGCGATCTTGGCGAAGCGCTTGGCGCGGCCGCGAATGGCGATGAAGCCTTCGCGGTCGACGGCGACGATGTCGCCGGTGTCGTGCCAGCCGGTCAGCGGCTGCAGCTCACCGGGGCGGTCCGCGGTCATGTAACCCATCATCAGATTGGGTCCGTCGAGCCACAGCTGGCCGGCGTCCGAGATGCCTTCGACTGGTTCCAGCTTCATGCGCATCGCCGGCAGCAGCCTTCCGACCGTACCGTCGCGGCCATGGATGGCGGTGTTGACGGCAACCACGGGTGCGGCTTCGGTCAGCCCAAAACCTTCGATGATCTCGGCCTGGAAACGCTCGCGATAGGTGCGGCGCGTTTCCGGCTTCACCGCCTCGGCGCCGGCAACGACAAAGCGCAGGCTGGAGAAATCGCCGTCCTTGGCGGTGCGCGCATAGTTGGCGAGGAAGGTGTCGGTACCGAACATGATGGTCGGCTTCACCTTGCGCGCGATCTCGGGGATGATCTTGTAGTGGAGAGGCGAGGGGTAGAGGAACAGTTTTACCCCGGTGACCAGCGGCAGGATGGTGCCGCCCGTCAGCCCAAAGGAATGGAACACCGGCAGCACGTTGAGCAGGATATCGGCCGGCGAGATGGTGATGCGCGCCTCGGCCTGCATGGCGTTGGCGAGCAGGTTCTTTTGCGACAGAACCACCGCTTTCGGCGTGCCTTCAGAACCCGAGGTGAACAGGACCACGCCCGGCTTGGCTGCATCCTGCCGCTGCAGCGGCAGGCGCCACAGCAAGGCGGCGGCAAGCTTGTCCAGCGGGGTGACGCTGGTGCGAATATCTTCAAGCCACAGCAGCCTGGCGCCGCCCTTTTCGACCGCCGCGACGATATCGGCGAGATCGGCCTTCTCGACGAAGGCGCGGGAGGAAATGACGGTACGGATGACGGCTGTGCGTACGGCGGCCGTGACGCTCGCCGGCCCGGCCGTATAATTGATCATCGCTGCCACCCGGCCTGCCGACAGAAGACCAACCAACGACAGCACGACGCCATTGGCGTTGGGCAGCATCACCCCCACCGCTTCGCCCGGTGCTGTCACTGCTTCGAAGCGCCTGCCCAGCACGCGCGCGCCGATGAACATCTTGCGGTAGCTTAGCGCGCCCGAGATGACGTCCTCGATGATCGGATGTGAGGCGCCGACTCTGGCTGCCGCATCGCGCATCGCCAGGAACAGGCCGCGATCGAGATTGGTGCCGAAAAGCCGCGCTTCGGCGACACGATCGAACAGCGCATTGGTGTTCGACGCCTGGTCCGGGTTGCGCGCCACCAGTTCGGCGATGGTCATCGGCTCCAGCACGCTGATCGAGAGCTGCGGAAACCAGTGCCGCGGCGCCTTGTTCGCCGGCGTCAGCGACACAGGCAGGCTGCGCGCGCCGGCGACGAAGATCGGCACGATGCGGGCGTCGGCCTGCATGGCGATGCGGGTGACGGCGCGAAACAGCCGGAACGTCTTGATGTCGGGCTCGACCGCATCCGGCAGATAGACGGCGAGCCGGCCCTTGCCCTTCAGCACGCGCACCAGCCGGCGGCTGACGAAGAGATGTTCGGCATTGAAGGCGATGCTGCGGCCAAGCTCACGCCAGGGTTCGAGCCAGGGCGAGCGCGCCGAAACCTCGTCGAGGATGTGCAGCGTGTCATCCGGCAGCAGCGACAGCATCAGCGCCGGTTCGAAACGCGACTGGTGCGAGATGACGTAGATGACGGGAGCCTGCGCCTTGCGGGCGATGCTGATGCGGTTGTCGCTGATCCGGTAGGCGAGCTTGAACGGCACATAGAGCAGCGCCTGCGTGAAACGCAGGCCGAGGCGGAATTTCTCCACCACGCCGATCAGCAGCCAGGCCACAACGAGACCCGCAAGCAGCGCCAGTGTCAGGATCATGCCGCGTCTCTCCCAACGTTTTTGTCATCGCGGCTCTGCGGCCGCTTCGGAGGCAGAGGGTAGCGGAAGTGGGCCGGAGGTCAATGTGGGAAGAGGAGGTGTTCCTTCTCCCGCCGGATGGAGAAGCAACGAGGCCCTCATGCCGCCTTCAGCCGCCCGCTGATGAACCGGAACTCCTGCGTCTTGCCGCCATAGCCATAGGCGGCCGCCGGCACTTCATGCACGAAGGCATAGCTTTCCTGGTGCACACCGCCCAGCAGGCGGCCGAAGGCATCGAAGAGAGCCTTGAGATAGGCTTCCAGCTCGAGCTTGGTGTTGGTGCCGTCGACCACCTTGATATCCAGCCAGAACGTATTGGTGCCATGCTCGGCCAGCGACTTGCCGCCGGCGAACCAGTGCTGCGGATCGATATAGGACACGGCAACGGCGGTGATCGTCGGATCCTTGCGCAACTGCGTGGCGGTGATTTCGGTGATCTCCTTGGCAATCCTGGCGGACAAAGCGGCGTCCGGCTTTCCGGTGACGTTGATGTTGATGATGGGCATTTTTCTTCTCCTTGGTTTCTGGCGGCGTGGTTGCCGTTGGAGAGACCATGTCACCATCCTTGAATCAAACAAATCGAATTGTTTTTGACTGAAGATTCGATAATATCGAATTATGGAAGCGCTCGATCCGGATCTGCTCAAAACCTTCCTCGCTTTCGTCGACAGCGGCTCGCTGGCGCAGGCGGCTTCCAGTGTCGGCCGTTCGCCTTCGGCGGTGACCGCCCAGATGCAGCGGCTGGAGGAGATCGTCGGCGAGCCGCTGCTGGCGCCGCAAGGCAGGGGTCGTGGCCTGACGCCGGCAGGCGAGGACCTCGTTGGCCACGCCAGGCGCATTCTTGCCGTGCATCGCGAGGCATGGCTGGCGCTGAAGGGGGCGCGGGCTGCCGGGCGTGTCGCCATCGGCACGACGCAGGATTTCGCCGACAGTGGCCTGCCGGACCTGCTGCGTGCCTTCGCCACCAGCCATCCGCGCGTCAGGATCGAATTGCGGGTCGGTCGCTCGGCCGAACTGGCGCAGGCGCTGCAGGTCGGCAGCCTCGACCTGGCGATCGTCATGCGCCAGATCGCAGCGCCGGACGAATCCGGCGTCCTGCGCGAGCCGATGATCTGGCTGTGTTCACAAAAGGGATTGGCCTCGCGCCAGGAGGATCTGCCGCTGGCGCTGCTCGATCCCTATTGCGGGTTTCGCGAGGCCGCGCTCGCGGCGCTCGATGCTGACGGCCGCCGCTACCGCATCGCCGCCGGCAGCGCCAGCCTGGCCGGCCTGCGCACTGCTGTGAATGCCGGCGTTGCGCTGACCTTGCGAACGCCGCGCTTTGCCCATTCCGGTATTGTCGAGGCGCCGCGCGAGCTTGGTCTGCCGCAAGTTCCGATGGCTGAATTCGCGATCCGGCTGCGCGCTGGCACCGATGGCGCGGCGGCCGATCTGGCGGCGCTGCTCAGCGGCAACCTCGCCCTATCCGGGCACTTCGGGTGAAGCCGTGGGCTTCCACCCTCCTGCGCCTGTCCAAAAGGCAAAGAAAAAGCCGACCTTGCGGTCGGCTTGGAAGTAGGACGGGCCGAGGGGTTTGGGGGGACTTGGGGGGGTGGCCCGTCGCACCAATAATGCCTGACCCCGATGATGGTTCCATGACTGTGTCACTTTTTTAAGAAATATTTGACGCCGCCTGCTGCGAGCGGGCCGCCAGCCAGTCGCGGCCGGCATGGGCGAATACCGCGCAGAGCACGATGGCGCCGCCGGTGAGGCTTGCTTGTGGCGCAATCTCACCCAGAAACAGGAAGGCAAACAGGATCGCGAACGGCACTTCGGCCGAGCCGAGCAGCCCGGATTCGGCGGCCGGGATGAGCCGTGCGCCTTCCGTCCACAGGATCGACGACAGCGCGAAGGACGCGCCAAAGGTGACGAGCAGAGCGGCATCCCTTGGCGAAACCGCCAGCGGATCGGTAACGAACCAGCCGAGCACGAACAACAGGAAGGCCGATACCGCGCCAGCCCAGACCACGGGTGTGTCGCGAAAGGCCCGCACCATGATCATGTAGAGAGCGCTGCCGATGGTCATCAGCAACGCCAGTCCGTCGCCGAACAAATTGCCGGTGCCAAAGCTGGACCAGACCATGATCGCCACGCCGCAGAGCGACACGGCTGCCGCGACCATCGTCTGCAAGCGGAATGGTTCACGCGTCAGAACCCAGGCCAGCAGCGCGGTGACGAACGGTGCGGTGGCGTAGATAACGGTGACGTTGGCAACGAAAGTGAATTTGAACGCCGAGATGAAGGCGATGCTGGCCAGTGCCCCTTCCGCCGCCAGCAGCCAGCCGCGCCACCCCAATCGCAGGCTCCCGCGCCCGCCGGAGCCGCGTCGCCGCCACAATACATAGAGGCTGATCAGGATCGAACCGACAAAACCGCGCCAGCAGATGATGGTCAGCGGATCGGCATGGATCGATTTTGTCAGCACGCCGGTCAAGGCAAACACGGCCGCGGAGCATGACACGAGAATGATGCCAAGCGTGCGCTCGGCGACGGTGTCGGTGGTGGCTGTCACATCAGTCATGCCGCCAGCCTACGCCGCTCCGTCCTGACATCGTAGGGTCAGCAGTCATGCACATCACAGCCGCTTGCGGAAATGCTCGCCGCCGACGATCAGCAACCCGGTGGCGATGATCAGGGCGGCACCGAGGAACACTTCGCGGCGCGGCACGTCGCCCCAGATCGCAAAGCCGAGCGCGAACGCCCACAACAGCGAACTGTATTCAAGAGGGGCGAGGATCGATGCCGGCGTGCGCTTCATGCCTTCGAAGAGGAGATATTGCGCCAGACCGCCAAGCGCGCCGACGCTGGCAAGCAGCAGCAACTGGGTCAGGTCGGGCGTATGCCACCACAACAGGGCCGGCACCGCCGAAAACACCAGGAAATAGAAATTGTTGAGGAGAAGCTGGATCATCGAGCGCTCGGCAAGCGCTGTCTTGCGTAGGAGCACGATGGCGATGGCCCACAAAAGCGCGGCGGCCAGCACCAGCAGCACCGGTACGGACAGGCCGAGATGGGTGGGATCACAAGCGACGAAGACGCCGACAAAGCCGATCAGCACCGCCAGCCAGCGCAGCATCGGCACCTTTTCGCCGAGCAGGAACACCGAAAGCACGGTGACGATGATCGGGGCTGCGTAATAGACGGTGGTCAGTTCGGCGAGTTGCAGGCTGCGGGCGGCGTTGTAGTAGCAGAGCCAGGCAGCGAGCGTGAAAGCGCTGCGCACCAGCATTGGCCGCACGATCGGCGAGCGCACCGTGTCGGCAAACAGCGCCCGCCCGCCGATTGCCGCGCAGGCGCCGAGAATGGTGATGCTGCGGAAGAACATGATCTGCCAGACGGTCATGCCGGTAACCAGCAGCTTGATCGAAGCGTCCTGCGTCGAAAACAGCAGATAGGCGGCACCGGTCAGCAGGATGCCAGCGAGAACCCTTTCGCGTGTTTCGAGAATGGCGACATCGGCCATAGGCGCGGACCAAAGTTGCAGAAAGCGGCAGAGATGCTGCGAGGCGGCGCAAGGGGCTTGGAAGGTCAGGCGCTCACCAAAGCTATACGGTCGAAAGTTGGCACAGCGCTACGCCAGCTCTGGGCTTGCGTTGGGGCAGGACATGGCGGTCTTGCTTCCAGGACACGATCGGCACTTATATCTGCCAAAGCCACGCTGCGCGCTGGCCCTAGATCCGAAAGAGGCAACGGAAATGGACGCAACCGAACTGAAAGCCATGCAGGCGCCGCTGAAGCAGGCTTACCGCGACGACGCCGCGCAGGCGCTGATCACGCTGAAGGCGCGGGGCTCGATCGACGACCAGTCGGTGGCTTGCAAGGTGGAGACGGGCAGGGCGATCGCCATCGCCGGTCTGCATCCGGCAACCGGCGGCTCAGGGCTCGAACTCTGCTCCGGCGACATGCTGCTTGAGGCACTGGTCGCCTGCGCCGGGGTGACGCTGAAGGCAGTGGCGACGGCGCTCGAGTTCAAGCTCGGCGCAGCCACGGTGGAAGCCGAAGGCGATCTCGATTTTCGTGGCACGCTCGGTGTCGCCAAGGATGCGCCGGTCGGTTTTCGCGCCATCCGGCTCAATTTCAGCCTCGACACGGATGAGCCGCAGGAGCGCATCGATTCGCTGCCGAAGCTGACCGAGCGCTATTGCGTGGTGTTCCAGACCATCAACCAGAAGCCGGAATTGACGGTGAGCGCCGGGCGCTAAAGCAATTCCAGGAAAAGTGTGAACGGTTTTCCGTCCGGAATAGCGTCATAACAGCTCTAAAATCACAAGGCCCGCAGCCAGCGGCCGCGGGCCTTGTTGTATCCGATGATTACTGCGCCGCCGGCTCTTCGGCATCGCCTTCGTCGGTGAAGGGCGAGGCGCTCGGAACGCACTGCACCGACCAGCCGGTGGGTGTCGGCTGCTTCTGATATTCGGTGATGGCGGCGGTGCACTGTTCGCGCTTGTCGAAGGTGCTGGGCAGCACCACCATGCCGCCCTGCGGGCCGGCGATTACCAGATACCAAACCAACGCTGCGGTCGTAGCCATGGGGATGTCCTTGTTCTGCCCAGCTCGGGCGCTCGTTGTTGTGGGAGTCGATGCGATCCTACCAACTCCATGGAAATGACGAAAGCATGACCGCCACGCAGCCTTTTACCCTGTGATCACAGCCGCGTGATCATCCAACGATGTGCGTGTTAGATGAAGCTATTCCGGCTGCCTGTAGGCGACGAAGCGATTGTGCTTGGCCTGGAAGATAAGCCCGGTCTCTTTCAGCTCGGGGCTGGCCAGCGGCACGATGCGCTTGGCGATCTCCGAGGGGTGCGGCAGCGTCTCCGGATCCTCGCCGGGCACGGCCTGGGCTCGCATGGCGGTGCGGGTGGCGCCGGGGTCGGCGGCATTGACGCGCAGCGGCAGGCTTTGCGTCTCATGCGCCCAGGAGCGCATCATGGTTTCGACCGCAGCCTTCGATGCCGCGTAAGGCGCCCAGAAGGCGCGCGCTGAGTGTGCCGCGTTGGACGACAGGATGATGGCCCGGCCGGCATCCGAAAGCCGCAGCAGCGGGTCGACCGAGCGGATCAGTCGCCAGGTCGAGATGACGTTGATGGTCATCACCTTCTCGAAGGTTTTTGCCTCGACATGGCCGATCGGCGAGATGACGCCGAGCACGCCGGCATTGGCGACGAGAATGTCAAGCTTGCCCCAGCGCTCGTGGATGGCGCCGCCCAGCCGGTCGATGCCGGCCATGTCGGCGAGATCGAGCGGCACCAGCGTCGCCTGGCCGCCGGCCGCCTTGATCTGGTCGTCGAGTTCTTCCAATCCACCGACGGTGCGCGCAACCGCGATGACATGCGCCCCGGCGGCCGCCAATTCCTTGGCGATGAAATAGCCGATGCCGCGCGAGGCGCCGGTGACGACCGCAACGCGGCCGGTAAGGTCGAGGGTCATGCGAGAATTTCCGTAAGGTGGTCTAGCTCACGCCCCATTGTTCGCCAGCAGCGACAGCGTGCGCACATTGTCGTGGCCTTCGAAGTCGAGCAGGCGGGTCGGGTACTGGCCGGTGAAGCAGGCGTCGCAGAATTGCGGCTGTTCGTCATTGCGGCTGGCCTCGCCGACGGCGCGGTAGAGCCCGTTGATCGACAGGAAGCCGAGTGAATCGACACGGATGAACTCGGCCATCTCTTCCACCGACATGCGTGACGCCAGCAGCTTCGACTTCTCCGGCGTGTCGACGCCATAGAAGCAGGAGGCGCTGGTCGGCGGCGAGGCGATGCGCATGTGCACTTCCTTGGCGCCGGCATCGCGCACCATCTGCACGATTTTCTGGCTGGTGGTGCCGCGCACGATCGAATCGTCGACCAGAACCACGCGCTTGCCCTCGATCATGCGGCGGTTGGCGTTGTGCTTCAGCTTGACGCCCATGTGGCGGATCGAATCGCCGGGCTGGATGAAGGTGCGGCCGACATAATGGTTGCGGATGATGCCGAGCTCAAAGGGAATGCCTGCCGCCTGGCTGAAGCCGATCGCCGCCGGCGTGCCGGAATCCGGCACCGGCACGACGATGTCGGCCTCTACCGGGTTTTCCTGCGCCAGCTCGGCACCGATGCGCTTGCGCACCTCGTAGACGTTGCGTCCCTCGACCGACGAATCCGGCCGGGCGAAATAGACATACTCGAAGATGCAGAAGCGGGTCTTCTGCGGCTCGAACGGGAACAGGCTTTCAATGCCCTTAGAGGTGACGACGACCATCTCGCCGGGCTTCAGGTCGCGCACGAAACGCGCGCCGATGATGTCGAGCGCGCAGGTTTCGGAGGCGAGGATCCAGGCGCCGTCGAGATCGCCCAGCACCAGCGGGCGGATACCCAGCGGATCGCGGCAGCCGATCATCTTCTTGGCCGTCATCGCCACCAGCGAGAAGGCGCCTTCGACCTGCCGCACCGCGTCGATGAAGCGCGAGTTGAGGTCGCGCTCCTTGCTGGTAGCAACTAGGTGCAGGAGCGTCTCGGTGTCGGAGGTGGAGGAGAAGATCGCGCCTTGCTTCTGCAGCGCGCGCTGCACGGTCATGGCGTTGGTCAGATTGCCATTGTGGGCGACGGCAAAGCCGCCATCGGCCAATTCGGCGAAAAAGGGCTGGATGTTGCGCATGCCGGCGCCGCCGGTCGTGGCGTAGCGCGTATGGCCGATGGCGCGGTTGCCTTGCAGGCTGTCGATGACGCGCTGCTTGGTGAAGGTGTCGCCGATCAGGCCGACATGGCGTTCGACATGGAACTGGGTGCCGTCATAGGAAACGATGCCGGCCGCTTCCTGGCCGCGATGCTGCAGGGCGTGCAGGCCGAGTGTGACGATGGCCGCTGCGTCCTGTCGGCCGAAAATGCCGAACACACCGCATTCGTCATGGAAATGGTCGTCGGCCTCGGCGGAAAGCACGTCGTCTGCGTCTGCCATCTTAAGCTCCGCTAAAATCGCCATATAAGGCGGTCACGCGCCGAAAGCAACGCACGCCGTGCAATCGTTCACACCATCGTCAGTTTTGGCGCGTCAGTTCGCCGGTGCTGCCGGTGCTGGCTTGGCCGTGTTATCCGCGGGCGCAGCGTCATTGTCGTCTGGAGCCGGTGCGTTGGCATCGTCGCCGCCGGCTGGCGCATCCGCCGCCGGTGCGTCAGGTGCCGCGGGCGTCTCGGCAGCCGGCTGATTCGGATTGAGCTTCTTCAGGATGGCGTTTTCCGGATCCTCGGGCAGCAGGCTTTCGAGCTTGGCGCCGATCTGTTCCAGCAGTGGCCGCGACTTGGCGTCCGTCACCCAAGCGGGAGCCTTGGCGCCGGCCAGCCAGTTGAAGAACAGCAGGGCGACAGCGACAACCAGGATGCCGCGCGCAGCGCCGTAGAGGAAACCGAGCGTGCGGTCGAGCGCGCCGATCCGCGAATCGATGATCCAGTCGGCAAGCTTCATGGTGATGACCGAAACGACGATCAGCGCGATGACGAAGACGACGCCGGCGGAGGCCGCCATGGCGATCTTCTCATTGTCGATATAGGGCTTCAGATAGGGCAGGACCGGCTTGTAGAAGAAGAAAGCCGCCGCCGCTGCCGCCGCCCACGAGACGACCGACAGGACCTCGCGCGAAAAGCCGCGAACCATGGCGAGCATCGCCGAGACCAGGGTGAAGCCGACCAGGATTCCGTCAAGCAGTGTAATCGGCATGTTTTTCGCCCCACTCCGATCTGTTTTTCACGGCTCGACGAGCCGCGTCACTCTTCATCGTCGACGCGACTGCGCCGTGAGCCGGCTATGCGCGCCACGAGGTCGGCAAGCTCGGTGGGCTGGAAAGCGCCGGCCCCGATCCCTCCAGCAAGTTCCTCGCTGCCCAAGGGCAGAACCGCGCTATCAAAACCCAGCTTTTCGGCTTCCTTGAGGCGCTGCTGCGCATGCGCAACCGGCCTCACCGCGCCCGAAAGGCTGATTTCGCCGAAATAGACGCAATCGGCGGGAAGGGCAAGACCGGTCAGCGAGGAAACCAGCGCGGCGGCGACCGCGAGATCGGCCGCCGGCTCGCTGATGCGGTAGCCGCCGGCTACGTTGAGATAGACGTCATGGCTGCCGAAGCGCACGCCGCAATGGGCTTCGAGAACCGCCAGGATCATCGACAGCCGGGCGCCGTCCCAGCCGACCACCGCTCGGCGCGGCGTGCCGAGCGAGGACGGCGCGACCAGCGCCTGGATCTCGACCAGAACCGGCCTCGTGCCTTCCATGCCGGCGAAAACCGCCGCGCCCGGCGATTTCGCATGCCGCTCGCCCAGGAACAGCTCTGAGGGATTGGCGACCTCGCGCAAGCCCTTGTCCGACATTTCGAAGACGCCGATCTCGTCGGTCGGCCCAAAACGGTTCTTCACCGTGCGCAGGATGCGGTAGTGATGGCCGCCTTCGCCCTCGAAGTAGAGCACGGCATCGACCATGTGCTCGACGACACGTGGACCGGCGATCTGGCCTTCCTTGGTGACATGGCCGACCAGCACGATCGCCGCACCCGTGGATTTCGCATAGCGGATCATCGCCTGGGCGGCGGCGCGCACCTGGGTGACGGTGCCCGGGGCCGAATCGGCGAGATCGGTCCACAGCGTCTGGATGGAATCGAGAATGACCAGATCCGGCCGCTTGCCGTCGGCGATGGTGGCAAGGATGTCCTCGACATTGGTCTCGGCTGCCAGTTCCACCGGCGTGTCGGCGACGCCGAGCCGCTGCGCGCGCAGCCTGATCTGGGCGACGGCCTCTTCGCCCGAGACATAGACGATGCGGTGGCCTCGCGACGCAAGCGCCGCTGCGGCCTGGGTGAGCAGCGTCGACTTGCCGATGCCGGGATCGCCGCCGACCAGCAGCGCCGAACCGCGCACGAAACCGCCGCCAGTGGCGCGGTCGAGCTCGCCGATGCCCGAGATGATGCGCGGCGCATCCTCGATATCGCCGGAAAGCGTGGTCAGTACGACCGCACGGCCCTTGCGGGCGTTGCGCGTATTGGCCGGGCCGGAACCGATACCGCCGGACGTGCCTTCCTCGACCAGCGTGTTCCATTCGCCGCAGGCGTCGCATTTGCCGGCCCAGCGCTGATGCACCGACCCGCAATTCTGGCAGATGAACTGGACGCGGGATTTGGCCACGCTGTTACCTTCTTGTCCGCTGGCGGGCGCCACAGGGCGCCTTTTGTCCGCGTTTCTGTTGCCACCTCGGACGGGAGCCTATTCGTCAAACCGCTCCGCGATATGGTGCTCTTCGGCCAGATCGGAGAAGCGGGTGAATTCGCCGTGGAAGGCGAGCGTCACCGAGCCCGTGGGGCCGTGGCGCTGTTTGGCGACGATGACCTCGGCCTTGCCGCGCATCTCGTTCATCTCGTTTTCCCACTTGACGTATTCTTCGGTGCCAAGCTTCGGCTCGCGGTTCTTGAGGTAATACTCCTCACGATAGACGAACATGACGACGTCGGCGTCCTGCTCGATCGAACCGGATTCACGCAAGTCGGAGAGCTGCGGGCGTTTGTCCTCGCGGCTTTCGACCTGACGCGACAGCTGCGACAGCGCGATGATCGGCACGGCCAGCTCCTTGGCCAGCGCCTTCAGGCCGGTGGTGATCTCGGTGATTTCCTGCACGCGGTTCTGCGAAGACTTGGCGGATGAACCCTGCATCAGCTGGATATAGTCGATGACGATCAGGTCGAGGCCGCGCTGGCGCTTCAGGCGACGCGCACGGGCCGAAAGCTGGGCAATGGAAATACCACCGGTCTGGTCGATGAACAGCGGGATCTTCTGCATGGTCTGCGAACAGGCGACCAGCTTTTCGAAGTCCATTTCGGTGATTTCGCCACGACGAATCTTGGACGACGAGATTTCCGTCTGTTCAGAAATGATACGGGTGGCGAGCTGCTCCGACGACATTTCGAGCGAGAAGAAGCCGACGACGCCGCCATTTGCGGCCTTGAACGAGCCATCGGCCTGCTGCGCCGGCTCATACATCTCTGCAATGTTAAAGGCGATGTTGGTGGCCAGCGATGTCTTGCCCATGCCTGGACGGCCGGCGATGATGATCAGATCGGACGACTGCAGGCCGCCCATGCGGCGGTCGAGATCGCGCATGCCGGTGGCGAGGCCCGACAGATGGCCGTCGCGCATATAGGCGGCATTGGCCATGTCGACCGCGGTCTTGACCGCGTCGGTGAAGCTCTCGAAGCCGCCATCGTAGCGTCCGGTTTCGGCCAGTTCGAACAGGCGGCGCTCGGCGTCCTCGATCTGCTCGGAAGGCGACATGTCGACCGGCGCGTCATAGGCGATGTTGACCATGTCCTCGCCGACGGTGATCAGCGCGCGGCGCGTCGCCAGGTCATAGATGGCGCGGCCATAGTCGGTGGCGTTGACGACGGTGACGGCTTCCACCGCCAGCCGCACGATATATTGCGCCACCGTCATGTCACCGACCTTCTCGTCGGCCGGCAGGAAGGTCTTCAGTGTGATTGGCGTCGCCACCTTGCCCATGCGGATGAGCTCGGCCGCGATTTCGAAGATCTTGCGATGCAGGGGTTCGTGGAAATGGCCTGGCTTCAGGAAGTCGGAGACACGGTAGAAGGCATCGTTGTTGACAAGGATCGCGCCGAGCAGCGCCTGCTCGGCCTCGATATTATTCGGGGCCTCACGATAAAGCGGTTGCTGCTCCGCCACGCCGAATTTTCGCGCTGCCTCTGCCATGATATCCCCGATTTCGATCCCGGCCTTTCGATATCAGAACGAGACGAAACCGTGCTGACCTTTCTGCATCACCGCACGACCAAACAGCCTTGATGCCCGTTGTTCACAGGGACGCCCGAGCCGTCCACAGGACAGTGTTCCTGTGTCCCGATTCCGGTTGACTCGGCAAGCGTGATTCTTAACCGCGGCGTCGGAACGAAGCAAGAACAATCAGCTCACGCGCTGCCTGGTTCCAGCCTGTCGCCCCAGTCCAGCCGCCGGGCCAGCTTGAAGTCCACGCCGTCACGCTTGGTGAAGAGTTGCTCCGTGGCCGTGCCGTCCTCCCGGCAAAGTTTCAGCAAAACCTTGCCGGAGCCGGATTTTGGTGGCGCGATCACCCGTGCGGCATGGGAAGCAGCCGGCTGGCGCGAAGCGGCGACAAAAATGAATTTCTCGTCTTCCCAAGGCACTTCGGCATCCTTGGCCAGCCGGTGCAGGCGCGAGCGGGCGACGCGTCGGGAAAAGTGGCACCAGTCGGGTGGATTGAGCGGGCACGGCGCCTCATGCGGACAAGGCGCCAGCAGATGCGCGCCGGCCGCGATCAACTGCGCGCGCACCGCCAGAATCCGCTGCCAGCCCGCCGGCGTGCCCGGCTCGATGATCAGCAATGTGTCTGTCGTCAACTGCCACAACCGGCCAACCATCTTGGGTAGGGATGCCGGCGCGATCTCGTCCAGCACAAAGGCGCATGTGACGAGGTCCGCCGGCTGAAGGTTAGCAAGGTCTGTTGTGACGTCGCCGGCCTGCCAGACGGTTCGGGCTGTGATGGCATCGGTGGCAAGCGTCTCGCCGACCTTGCGCACCGCCGCACTCGCTTCCAGCAAAACGGCCTGTTCGAGATCAGGCCAGAGATCGCTGGTGGCCCAAAGCACCGTACCAGGACCGGCGCCGACATCGAGCAGGGTTTTCGGCATGAAATCCGGCCGGGCCGCGTTCAGCGTGTCGAGGCTGGCGCGGACCGCGGCATAGGTCGCCGGCAGCCGCGTCGCCAGATAGGCTCTGACAGCCATGTCCTGTGCCATGTGCAGGCGGCCGTCGCGCAGTTCGGCGCGGTAGCGGTCGGAGAGTGTCTTCGCTGCTTGCTTCAGCTCCGGCAGCGGTACTTTTTCCAGGATACGATCGACAGCTTGTCGAAGAGAGGCCGGCAGTTCCACGCTAGGCTCCTCGCGGTGCGAGCAGGATGATCGAGGCGCCGGCTATGCAGAGCGCAGCACCGCCAAGATCCCAACGGTCGGGGCGTACGCCCTCCACCAGCCACAGCCAGGCCAGCGAGGCGACGATGTAGATGCCGCCATAGGCTGCATAGGCGCGGCCGGCGGCATTGGTTTCGACGAGGGCCAGAAGCCAGGCGAACAGAACGAGCGACACGAACCCCGGTGCCAGCCACAGCGGCGATCTTTCCAGCCGCCACCAGGCCCATACCGAAAAACAGCCGGCGATCTCGGCCAGGGCCGCGGCGGCATAGAGGAGATAGGTCATGAAAAAGGCCTCGCGACGATCACGAGGCCCTTTTCGGGGCAGGGGCCGGGAATGGCAAGCGCCAATGGCGAAAGGCGTTTCTACTCCGCCACCTTGCGGCGCCGGGCGGGCTTGGCGGGCTTCTCTATGGGAGCCGCTTCGCGGCGGCCCATGTCGCGCAATTCCAGCGCCTTTTCGCATTTGACCATATAGTCGCGGGTCATCGGCAGCGTATCGTTCTTCTTGGCGATCTGGAACTGGAAGATGACCAGATCCTGCCACCGGAAGGCGGCTTCCGAAGCGGCGAGATAGAATTCCCACATGCGGCAGAAGCGTTCGTCGTAGATCGCCTTGGCCTTGTCGCGGTTGGTGGCGAAGCGCTGGCTCCAGTGCTTCAGCGTGTCGGCATAGTGGAGCCGCAGGATCTCGACGTCCGTGACCACCAGGCCGGACTTCTCGATCGCCGGCAACACTTCCGACATGGCCGGTATGTAGCCGCCCGGGAAAATATACTTGCGGATAAAGGCGCTGGTCGCCCACGGCACGCCGGAGCGGCCGATCGTGTGCAGGAGCATCACGCCATCGGGCTTCAGCAATGTTGCCGCCTTGTCGAAGAAGGTCCGGAAGTGGTTCACGCCGACATGTTCGAACATGCCGACCGAAACGATGCGGTCGAAGCGTTCGTTGAGTTCGCGATAATCCTTCAGCTCGAAATGGACGTGGTTTTCCAGGCCTTGCGCATGCGCCCGGTCGGTGGCGACACCGTGCTGTTCGGTCGACAGCGTCACGCCTTGCACGTCGACATCGAACGCCTTGGCGAGATAGAGGCCAAGCCCGCCCCAGCCGGAGCCGATGTCGAGCACGGTCTGGCCGGGCTTCAGCCTGAGCTTGGCGGCGATGTGGCGTTTCTTGGCAGCCTGCGCCTCGTCGAGCGTCATGTCCGGCTGTTCGAAATAGGCGCAGGAATACTGCATGTCTTCATCGAGGAAGAGCCGGTAGAGGTCGCCCGACAGATCGTAGTGGCGCTGCACGTTGCGGCGCGAGCGCGAGGCGGTGTTGATCTGCTGGAGGCGGCGGAAGGCATGGCGCAGGCCTTCGATGGCTTTCGACCAGGTCGCGTCGATGCCGCCGCTGCCCATGTTCTGGAAGGCAATACGCATCAGTCCGAGCACGCCGCCTTCGAGAATGTCGAGTTCGCCGTCCATGTAGGATTCAGGCACCGCCAGCATCGGATCGAAGGTGATGGCGCGTTCGGCGTGTCGGGTCTTGATGTGCATGTGCACCGGCTCGCCGCTGCCGTCGCCGAAGATGAACGTCGAGCCTTTTGGCCCGGTTACCTTGAGATTGCCCGTGCGCACCAGGCGGTCGAGAACGCGCTTCAGCAGAATGTTCATAACCAAATGTCCCCTCACGGTCAGACTGGCTGCCTTAATTCTGCAACAATATATAGGGGTTCGAAAAGTTCCATTTGGTACAAAAATGCCCGGGCGAGAGGCCCGGGCATTGGTCCAGAAAGGCTGGATGACGACAAAGTGATCGAAGCCTTGCTCCAACCCTCGCGGCGTCAGATCAGGCGTTGTCTTCTTCGCCGCCTTCGAACTCGGTGTTCGGGTCGAAGAAGTTCTCCGGCCGCGCATTGTCGTTGATGTCGTCGCCATAGATGGCTTCGGCGGTGGTCAGCGTCTCGCCCTTGGCCTGGCGCTCGGCTTCATCGGCCGTACGCGCGATGTTGAGGCTGATGGTGACCTCGACTTCCGGATGCAGCGCGATCGCCACGTTGGTGACACCGATGGTCTTGATCGGCTGGTTGAGCAGGATCTGGTTGCGGTTGACCGTGAAGCCTTCGGCTGTCAGCAGGTCGGCGATGTCGCGGGTCGACACCGAACCGTAGAGCTGACCGGTTTCGCCGGCCGAACGCACGGCGATGAAGCTCTTGCCGTCGAGCTTTTCAGAGACCTGGGTGGCTTCCGACTTGCGCTCGAGGTTGCGGGCTTCGAGCTGGGCACGCTGGCCCTCGAACTTCTTCTTGTTGGCTTCGTTGGCGCGCAGCGCCTTGCCCTGCGGCAACAGGAAGTTGCGGGCAAAGCCGTCCTTGACCTTGACGGTATCGCCCATCTGGCCGAGGCGGGAAACGCGTTCGAGAAGAATCACTTGCATGGTCTTGTTCCTTCGTCTGGGCACTGATCGCGGGATCGGCGCCGAATGGAATGGAACAGGTCAGGAAGCTCGGGCGCCTTGGCGCCAGTGTCGCTGTCCTGCCTGTCGCGGCAGTTAGAGGCTTTTCACCTCAACTCGGGATTTTGATCGAGACCCATGCGGCGCCCGTCGCCGTGGGAGAAGGAAGCAGGCGGCGAACCGCCTGCTTTGGAAGTCTTAGCGGACCACGTAGGGCAGCAGGCCGAGGAAGCGGGCGCGCTTGATCGCCTTGGCGAGCTCACGCTGCTTCTTCTGGCTGACGGCGGTGATGCGCGACGGCACGATCTTGCCGCGCTCGGAAATGTAGCGCTGCAGCAGACGCACGTCCTTGTAGTCGATCTTGGGCGCGTTGGCGCCGGAGAACGGGCAGGTCTTGCGGCGACGATGGAACGGGCGCCGGGTCGGGATCTGGTTGATGTCGACCATTATTCTGCACCCCCTTCAAAGCCTTCGCGCGGACGGCGCGGACCACGATCAGCACCGGCGTCGCCGCCGAAGCTGCGCGGCGGACGATCGCCACGGTCGCCGCGATCACGGTCGCCGAACGAACGCGGGCCGCGATCGCCACGGTCGCGGTCGCCGAAGCTGCCGCGCTCGGAGCGCTCTTCGCGCTTCTGCATCATGGCCGAAGGACCTTCCTCATGCGCCTCGACCTTGATGGTCAGGAAACGCAGGACGTCCTCGGACAGACCCATCTGGCGCTCCATCTCGTTGAGCGCTGCCGGCGGGCAGTTGAGGTCCATGAGCGTGTAGTATGCCTTCCGGTTCTTGTTGACCCGGTAGGTGAGGGACTTCAGTCCCCAGTTCTCGACCCGGCCGACGGACCCGCCATTCGCGGAGATGACGCCCTTGTACTGTTCGACAAGCGCATCGACCTGCTGCTGCGAGAGGTCCTGCCGGGCAAGAAACACATGTTCGTAAAGAGCCATTATGTCTTCGTGCCTTTCTTCGTTTCTCTCCCGGTTCCCGGCGGCTAAAGCCTCTGCAACTTCTCTGACCCGCAAACCCTTGAAGGGTACGGGGAAGAAAGGAGCATTTCGAGACGGTCGAGAGCGGAGACACGGGAGGCGGAAACACTTCTGGCTTCACACGAAGGTTTTTGAAAAACCTACGGCCCTCCGTTCAGCCCCCAGCAAGGACCGGCAGATTGCGGGCGTCTATACAGCAATCCGCTGATAAGGCAAGGGCAAGGGGCGTGCCCGACAGGGCAATCGGGTGAGTTAACGCGTGACAAGGAGGTTGAGAGCTGAATCTGTCGAGATCATTTGATTCTGAGGGGGAATATCTGGATGGACGATGTGGCTTGCAACGCCGGTGCGTTCGCGGAAACGGTTGTTTTTCTGGGTCATTTCAAGGATCTGCCTGATGGTCGGCAGAGTGCGAAGGTAAGGTATCCGCTGGATGAGGTGCTGCTGCTGTGTCTTATGGCGGTGATCGCCGGGGCGGAA
>NZ_JBFUET010000023.1:0-85351 GCF_056403815.1 Mesorhizobium sp. P2_E9 | reverse complement strand
CCACAGGTCCGGCCGATACCGAAGCGCCGGCACAAAAGGCTCACATTCGCCCCAGGCGCTAGCGCCAGGCGCACGAACTCTTCCTTCTGTCTCATAGCGCTTCTGTCCTCGAATGGCATCCCGAACCCCCTCGCGCAAAAAGCGCAAAACTGTTCGCGATGTCCTCGCACACCTGTTCGCGATGTCACCGGTCCAAACACCCTTGTGGGAGAAGGTGTCGCCGAAGGCGACGGATGAGGGGTGTTCCAGCTTGGCGACGACGGCAACTGCGGGTCGAACCAAAGTAGATCCACCAACGTCTCACTCCACTGGAACACCCCTCATCCGTCTCGGCGCTGCGCGCCGATCCACCTTCTCCCACAAGGGGAGAAGGCAAAACAGGCATTGCCATTGCCATTTTGTTCCGCTGTATGATTCTGCTTGCTTAGAACGGACTGATTCGATGCGCGAGATCATCTTCGATACCGAAACCACCGGCCTTGATTCGCGCGACGACCGCGTAATCGAGTTGGGCGGCGTCGAGCTCGTCAATCGCTTCCCGACCGGCAGGACGTTCCATCACTACATCAACCCGCAAGGGCGGGCGATCCACGCCGAGGCGCAGGCCGTGCACGGCATCAGCGCGGCGGATCTTCAGGGCAAGCCGACCTTCGCCGACATCGCTCAGGAGTGGCTGACCTTCACCGACGGCGCCAAGCTGGTTGCCCACAACGCCACCTTCGACATCGGCTTCCTCAATGTCGAATTCGGCCGGCTCGGCCATCCCAATGTCGATCCCGGCCTTGTCGTCGACACGCTGGCGCTGGCGCGCCGCAAGCATCCGATGGGCCCCAATTCGCTCGACGCGCTCTGCCGGCGCTACGGCATCGACAACACGAAGCGCACCAAGCACGGCGCCTTGCTCGATTCCGAACTGCTGGCCGAGGTCTATATCGAGCTGATCGGCGGCAAGCAGGCGGCGCTCATCCTCGACAGCGCCACCGCGCCGGCGCAGGGCGAAAATATCCGGCACATCGAAATCATCGTCGCCCAACGCCCGAGGCCGCTGCTGCCGCGCCTGACTGAAGCAGAGCGCGCGGCCCATGCCGCCATGGTCGCCACGCTCGGCGAAAAGGCGCTGTGGCTGAAAGCTTCCTCATAGATACGGCCACTCGCCCCGCCCCAGTGCCGCAACCGCCGCGATGATGCGGCCAAAAGCGTCTGCCGCTGCCGGCACGGTCGTGCGGGCGCGCAGGAAGCTGTGCACGAGACGAGGCTCCTCATGCCACCACGCCTTGCCGCCGGCCGCAACAATGCGGTCCCGATAGGCCTCGCCATCGGACGACAGCGGGTCGCATTCGGCCGTGATGATCACCGTCGGCGGCAGGCCGAAAAAGTCGCTGTCGCGCAATGGTGAAAAGGTCGGGTCGTCAGGCAATTGCCGCTTGGCCGAGCGGACGTCGCGGTAGAAGGCGATATCGCCGACGGACAGCAGTGGTGCCTCGGCATGCTCGACATAGGAACCGGCGCATTCATCGCCGCCGAGGCCGGGATAGATCAGCACCTGGCCGATCGCTACCCTGACATGCTTGCGCGTCGCTTGCGCGACGGCCGCGGCGAGATTGCCGCCGGCGCTCTCGCCGCACAGCACTAGCGGCAGGTCGCTGGCCGCCGCCGCCCATGCAAAGGCCGCCATCGCATCGTCGAAGGCGGCCGGATGCAAATGCTCCGGCGCCAGCCGGTAATCGACCGACAGTACGTCGAAACCGCTGCCGGCGCAGAGCTCGGCGCAGATGTCGTCATGGCTGTCGAGCCCGCCGAGAATGAAACCGCCGCCATGGAAATAAAGCACTGTCGCCCGCGCGGCCTTGCCGGCGCGCTGGTAGTGGCGGATCGGGATGCCGTGATCCGAGGCCGCGATCAGGCCGTCGCTGGCCTTGACCCCTGATGGGCGACCCCGGTGAAAGGCCCGACACATCCGGTCATAGACGTCGCGCTGCCTGTCGATCGGCAGGCCGATGATCTCGGGCGGATACCAGGCGTTGACGCTGTCTATATAGGCCCACAGCGCCGGATCGAGCCGTGTTTCGTATTTGCCGCGGCCGCTCATGTCGTCTGCTGTCATAGATCGGCGTAGAGCGAGGCCGCATTGTCAAAACTGAAGCGCAGCGGCACCGAGCCTTCGACCTGCCAGGCGACGACCGTCTCGCCGGCCAGCAGCCGGCAGGCACCGTCGGTGTCGGTGACGGCGCCGCCATAGAGCCGGTTGGCGAGATTGAGGATACCGGTCTGGTGCATGGCCGCGCTGCCGCTGCCGCAGGCATCCTTGACCAGAAGCACGCGAAATCCCCTGGCCACCGCGTCCTTGACGGTGGCGTCGATACAGGCCTCGGTCCACACGCCGGCAACGACCAGCCATTCAATGCCGGAAGCCTTGAGCCGATCGGCCGCCGGGCCGCTGCGAAAAGCGCTGGCTTCGGCCTTGATCAGCAGCGCCTCGTCCTTGGCCGGCGCCACCTCATGGCAGATCTCGGTCAGCGGATCGCTCTTGTCCGAAAAAGCCGACTTGCCGTCGGCATCGAGCGGATGAAAGGGCCGGTCCTGCTTGTCGAGATCGACGATATAGGCCCAGTGATAAAGTGGCACATCGTTCTGCCGCGCCGCTGTTTGCAGGCGCTGGACGTTGGCCAGGATGCCGGCAAAGTCCTCGACCAGATAGCGCTTGTCCTGCCGGTGCTCTTCTTGCAGGTCGATGAAGACAGCGGCCACCGTGCCGCGTTTGATGGTGATGGGAGCCTTCACGCCAGAAACTCATCCTCATAGGGAAAGCGCGACAGCAGCTCGGTACCGGTCTCGGTGATCAGGATCTCGTCCTCCAGCTTGACGCCTTCGCGGCCGCCCTTCTCGCCGATATAGCTTTCCACGCTCACCACCATGCCTGGCACGATATGGCCGTCGCGGCCATAGGTCTCGTAGTCCATGGCATGCGCGATGAACGGTGTCTCGCCATGCATGCCGACGCCGTGCATGACCGAGGTGTAGCGCTGGTCGACAAAACGGTCCGGGATTTTCCACGCCTTCTCGGCAATCTCACGAAACGCCATGCCGGGTTTGACAATCGAAATGTTGTGCTGAACCTGGTCGTGCGCCATGCGGTAGAGCGATTTCTGGTAAGGCGTTGGCTTGCCCGGGCCGCAACGGAAGGTGCGTGAGAAATCGGAATAATAGCCGTAGCAGCCGATCGTGTCGGTATCGAGCGCCAGCAATTCGCCGGGCCGGATCTTGCGGCCGCTGGCCTCGTTGAACCACGGATTGGTGCGCTGGCCCGATGTCAGCAGTCGCGTCTCGATGAACTCGCCGCCCTGGCGGATCACCTCGCCATACATGATGGCGAACAAATCATTTTCGGAAACGCCAGGCTTGATCGCCTCGCGCACCGCATAGACGGCGGCTTCAGCGCCCGCCATCGACACCTGCAGACACTTCACTTCCTCCGGCGTCTTGACCGCACGCACCGCCAGGATTTCGCCCTGGCAATCGCGGACCTCACAGCCGCGCTTCTCCAAAGCGAGCGCCTGCAAATGGCTGCAGCGGTCGAGCCCGAGCTTCATCGAGCCGCCGCCGTGCTTCTTCAAAAGCTCGGTGATCTCGTCGGCGAACGGGCCGGCGGTCTCGTCGTCGCGACCGGAGACCGACGACCAGACCAGCTTGGATGGCCGCGCCTCGTCGATCGTGTCGAGCACCATCGAGACATGATAGCTCTGCGGATATTCGAACAACACGATCGGCCCTTCGGTCGGAATAAAGAAATAGCGGGTCGAGTTGCGCAGGAAATAGCCGAACATGTTGCGCGAGCCGGTGGCGTAGCGCTGATTGTAGGGGTCGAACAAGACGACGCCGCCATAACCCGCGTCGCGCATCCAGCCGCGCAATTTGGCCAACCGGCCTTTGCGCAACGCGTCTGCATCGATGAAGGACGGCTCGGTGTCCGACAGCCACATGCCGCCCGCCGGATCGGCCGCCGCGGGGTGGCGCATGCGGTCCTTGAAGTCGACGTCTTCGGTGCTGTCGGGGTCGAATACGACGATGCTCATGGGGTGCCTGGCCTTGGCTTGATTATGAGGCCTGACCATGGCGCAGGAGGGGCGAAAGCATTGTGCGGAAAACCGCATTTGTTGTGCGGAATGCCGCTGCACTTCGGCCAAAACGAATCAATCCGAACGATCGAGCTTGACCCAAATCGGACGATGAAAATTTGCGTCTCTACGCTCTCGTGGTCACACCTCAAAGTGTCTAGGCCGGAGGCGTCATTAATCTCTCGCCAGGAATCCCACAGCGAACGGAATAAAGAGAATGATGATCAACATCCAAAAGGCAACACGATTTGCCTTTTCATAGACGGGGAGCCCATTGCCTGCTCTTGCGCGCAGAAAAAGGAGCGCGTCCGGAAAGACCGTCAGCAAGAAAATCAACGCGAGCGAAAACTGGGGTAAGGTATTCGAAATTCTGTCTCGCATTATAAACAACAGCCCCAACGAGCTGTAAATCATGTACAAAAATATCGCAAATTGGATGGGTGAGTCTAAAAAAGTCGCCCAAGGTCTCCACACGCTTTCTTGATGATCAAGGCGAAGGCAAAAATAGATTGCACCTAATCCCAGGACAAAACACAAGTTCATCACGATCACGGAGTTTGATGTCGAGGCCTGTCCGATCGACCAGAGTAGGAGGATGAAAAAGATAGCAATAGTGCCAACGATAATAGGCAATCTTACGACAGCTCGTTTGTCACCGATCAAGATGTACATTTTACTCTCGGCAGAATCTTCCAGGATTCAGAATACACCTGTCGCCTTAATGCCCCGTGTAGAAGATGGAACGTTATTGACGTATCCCAAGTGGCACGGTTCCTTCGGATCGCGGGTTTGATGCTCCGCTTTCTGGTCGTTTCGGCCGTTGACGGCAACCAGCCAATTCTGGCCCTAATGCCGCCTCGCCAGCTTCGGCGGATGGCCATGCTCCTCGCGAAACGCCCGGGCAAAGCTCGACATCGAGGCAAAGCCGCAGGCCAGCGCAACGTCGCGCACGGCGAGCGTCGAATGTGCCAGCAGATCGGCGGCGCGCTTCAGCCTGAGCCGCCGGTAATAGCCGTTGGGTGAGATGGCGAGTTCGGAGCGGAAGGAGCGTTCGAGCTTGTCGGACGACACGCCGAGCCGCGCGGTCAGTTCAGCCATGCCGAGCCGCTCCTCCACCGCGTCTTCCATAATGGCGATGGCCGACAGCACCAGCTCGTTCTGCACCCCGGTGCGCAGGCGTAGCGGCATCAGCTTGCGGTCGACGCTGGAACGCAGCTGGCTGTGCACGAACCATTCGGCGACACCGGCGGCAAGCTCGGCGCCATAGTCGCGGGTGATGATCTCCAGCATCATGTCGAGGCTGCCGACGCCGCCGGCCGAGGTAAAGCGCTTGCGGTCGATGACATAGAGGTCGCGGCGCAGCTCGATTGTCGGAAACGCCTCGGTGAAGGCGGCCTGGCTGGTCCAGTGCAAGGTGCAGGCATGGCCGTCGAGCAGGCCCGCGCGGGCGAGGAAAAAGGCCGCATCCGCCACCGCGCCGATATGGGCGCCATTGCGCAGGCTGCGGCGGATCCAGCTCGCCGCGTCCTCGGCGACGAGATGATCGGCATCGCCACCCGAGCACACGACGATGCGGTCGACCTTGGGCGCATCCTCGGCGTAAAAACCTGGCTGGATGACGACGCCATTCGAAGCCTCGATCGTACCTTTCGTGCCGCCGACAATGATCCAGCGATAGCACTGCCGCTTCGCCAGCACATTGGCGGCGCGCAACGGCTCGATGACGGAACTGAACGCCATCATCGGAAAGCCAGGGAAGACCAGCACCGCGAAGGTGAGGGGTTCGATGGGTTTAGGCAGGTCGCGCGTGGCCATGGGCGCTACATCTCGGGCGAATGGCGCGCGAGGTCAATCGGGTTGATAGCCAACCATGGCGCCTTCTATCCCCCCAGCGCCTGCTCCAGATCCGCGATCAGATCATCGCCATCCTCGATCCCCGCCGACAGCCGCACCAGCGAATCCGAAATGCCGATCTCTTCCCGCTTGTCCGCGGGAATAGATCCATGCGTCATCAGCGCCGGATGTTCGATCAGGCTCTCCACCCCGCCGAGGCTTTCGGCCAGCGTGAACAATTGCGTGCGTTCGAGGAAGCGTTTTGTGCCGGCTAGGTCGCGGTCGAGCACAGCAGAGATCATACCGCCGAAGGCGTGCATCTGCTGGACGGCGATGGCGTGCTGCGGGTGGCTGGCGAGGCCTGGATAGATCACCCGGCGCACATCCTTGCGGGCTTCCAGCCACTGCGCGATCTTCAGCCCGTTTTCGGAATGCCGCTCCATCCGGAGCGCCAGCGTCTTCAGCCCGCGCAAGGCGAGAAAACTGTCGAACGGGCCCGATATGGCGCCGATGGCATTCTGCAGGAATTTCAGCTGGGCGGCGAGATCCTTGTTGTCGCCGACCACGGCGACGCCGCCGACCATGTCGGAATGGCCGTTGAGATACTTTGTCGTCGAATGGACTGTTATGTCGATGCCGAGTTCCAGCGGCCGCTGAATATACGGGCTGCAAAACGTGTTGTCGGCGACCGACAGGATGCCCTTGCGTTTGGCCAGCGCGGCGACGCCTTCGAGGTCGACGATGCGCAGCAGCGGGTTGGTCGGCGTCTCGACCCACAGCAGTTTCGTCTCCGGCCGGATCGCCGCTTCCACCGCCGCAAGGTCGGTGAAGTCGACGAAAGAGACCTGCAGATTGGCCGAGCGTTTTCGCACCCGCTCCATCAGCCGGAACGAACCGCCATAGATGTCGTCGGTGGCGACGATGTGCGCGCCGCTATCGAGCAGTTCCAGCACCGTCGAGATCGCCGCCAGGCCGGAGGCGAAGGCGAAGGCGGCCGTGCCGCTTTCGAGATCAGCGACGGCGCGCTCGAAGGCAAAGCGGGTCGGGTTCTGGCTGCGGGCGTATTCAAACCCCTTGTGCACGCCGGGCGACTGCTGGCCGTAGGTCGAGGTGGCGTAGATCGGCACCATCACCGCACCGGTCAGCGGGTCGTGGCTCTGGCCGCCATGGATGGTGCGCGTCGAAAAGGCCAGGCGGTTCTTGCCGGCTGGCGGAGTGTGTTTGGTCATCGTGCGCGCCTCAGATGGTTGATCAGGTCGATGCGGGTTATCAGGCCGACGAACTCGTCGCCGTCGAAGATGATGGCGACCTCGTTGCGGTCGAACACCGGCAGCAGCGCATCCAGCGTCTGGCTGGCCTGCAGCGTGTGCAGATTGGAGGTCATTGCCGTGCGCACCGGGCCGTTGAAACGCTCCCAGCGCCCGTCATAGGGACCGTCGACATGAGCAAGAATATCGCTTTCGTCGACGATGCCGACCAGTTTGCCCTCATCGAGCACCGGCAGCTGCGACACATCCGAGCGGCGCATGCGGCCATAGGCGTTGAGCAGGCTCTCGTCCGGCCCGACGAAAACGGTATCGCCGGTGCGGTGCGAGCGCATGACCAGGTCGCGCAGATCGCCATGCTGCTCGTGCTCGGCCAGGCCCTGTTCGGCCAGCCAGAAATCGTCGAACACCTTTGACAGATATTTGTTGCCGCTGTCGCAGACGAAGGTGACGACGCGCTTGGGCACTGTCTGCTCGCGGCAATAGCGCAGCGCCGCCGACAACAGCGTGCCCGATGACGACCCAGCCAGGATGCCTTCGCGCGACAGGAGATCGCGCACCGCCAGCATGCTTTGCTTGTCTGATATCGAATAGGCCTTTTTGACCAGCGACAGATCGGCATTGGGCGGCACGAAATCCTCGCCGATGCCTTCCACCGTCCAGCTGCCGGCCTCTTCCATCTTGCCGGTCTTGATCAACGGCGCCAGCACCGAGCCGACCGGATCGGCCAGCACCATCTCCGTCTTCGGCGAAACCTTGGCAAAGTAGCGGCCAAGTCCGGTCAGCGTGCCGCCCGAGCCGACGCCGACGACCACCGCATCGACGTCGCCATCGAGCTGCGAAAAGATTTCCGGGCCGGTGGTCGTCTCATGCGCCAGCGGATTGGCCGGATTGGCGAACTGGTTGGCATAGAAGGCGCCGGGCACTTCGGCGGCGATCTTCTCGGCCATGTCCTGGTAATATTCGGCATGGCCCTTGCCGACATCCGAACGCGTCATGCGCACCTCGGCGCCCAGGGCGCGCAGATGCTGGATCTTTTCACGCGACATCTTGTCGGGCACGACGAGCACGATGCGGTAGCCCTTGGGAATGCCGACCTGGGCAAGGCCGAGGCCTGTATTGCCGGCGGTCGCCTCGACGATGGTGCCGCCACGCTTCAGCCTGCCCTCTTTCTCGGCCGCCGCGATCATCGACAGCGCGATGCGGTCCTTGATCGAGCCGCCGGGGTTCTGGCTTTCGAGCTTGATGAACAGCCGGCATTTTCCGGTGTCGAATTTGGTCAGCTCGACCACCGGCGTCTGGCCGATCAGGTCGAGAACCGACTTGTAGGGCGGCCGCAGGCGGGACGTTGCGCTTTCCGAGGGGCCGCTGTCAGGCGCGGCGACCTTCTGCTCGCTCATTCAGATGCTCCATGATCGATCAAAGCGACCGGCTCGGGGGCAGAGCGGCAGCGTAGCCTCTTTTCCAGCCGTTTGTCGCGGGAAAGAAGATAGAACGTGCCAATCAGACAGCCAGACGAGGAATGAAATTCCAAGCGGTGCTAAATCTATTATGCCTCGACCGCGGCCTGGCCCTCGATCTCGATCAGGAAGTCCGGATTGGCGAGGCCGAGCACGCGTATGCCTGTCACCACCGGCGGCGGCCCGCGATCTGCCCAGAACGCCATCCAGACGCCGAAGGCCGGCCTGATGTCGGCATCGCCGACAATGTAGATCGACAGGCGGACAAGGTCTTCCAGCCTGGCGCCGCCGGCTTCGAGCACCATCGCCAGATTGGCGAGCGCCTGCTTGGTCTGCGCTGCGATGTCGCCCTTGCCGACGATCTGGCCATCGGCGTCGACACCGTTCTGGCCGCCGACCAGCACGATGCGTGCCGAGGCCGGCAGCGCCACCCCCTGCGAATAGGCCGGGTTGCTGTGCATGCCCTTCGGGTTCAGGTGCTCGATGACCATTCTCTTGTCTCCTCCCTGCCGGATGCCGCGCCACGAAAGGGCATTCGGCCCGCCGCTTCAACGAACCATCTCGTTCGTTGAAGCAGCCATTTTCGACATGCTAGCCGAACGGGATGCCAGCCGAAACAAGCGGGCCGCGCGATCCGGACATCCCAAGAGGAGACAGCCGATGAAGATCATCGCCTATGACAACTTCAAGCCCGGCGTCACCCTCGACGACCTCAAGCCTTATCTGCGCGACGAAGTGTCGAATGTCTGGCGGCTGTGGAAGGCCGGCATCGTGCGCGAAAACTATGCGCGCGCCGATGTCGGCGGCGTCATCATCGTCTTCGAGCTCGACAGCGTCGAGGAAGCCAGGCGCTACACCGACGACTTCCCGCTGTCGAAGGCTGGCTTGCTGGAATGGCATTTCCTCGCCTTCGACGCCGCACCCTTGCCGCTCGAATATCTGTTCGACCCTAGCGTCGACATCGCCAAGCCCTGGGACCGGACCGCCGCATGATCCGGTCGAGCGAGGGTATCGAGATCCCGACCAATTTGGCGGAATGGTGCGATCCCAACCGCATGGCGCTGGTGGTCTACGACATGCAGGTCGGCATCTGCCGCCAGATCGCCGGCGCGGCCGAGATCGTCGAGCGCACCGGCATCGTGCTTGAGGCCGCCCGCTCGGCCGGCATGCGGGTGGCGTTCACGCGCCATCTGTCCTTGCCGCGCAAATGGATGGGCGCCACCCAGCTGTGCACCGCCATGGCCTGGCAGCGGCGCGACAGCCCGGACAGCGTCGAGCCGTGGTTTTTGCGCGACGCCGAAGCGACCGAGATCGTCCCCGAACTCGCGCCACGCCTTGATGAAGCGGTGTTCGACAAGCTGACCATGTCGGCCTTCGATTCCACGCCGCTTGGCTTTGCGCTCAGCGATTGCGGCGTGCGCGCCATAGCCATAGCCGGCATCGCCATGGAGATCGGCATCGAGCCGACCGTTCGCCAGGCGACCGACAATGGCTTTACGGCTGTCGTGATCGAGGACGCCTGCGGCTTCGGCAACCGCGAAGCGCGCGACCGCTCGATGGCGACCCTGCGTTACCTCGGCGAAGCCATCATCACCGATGTCTCCGGCTATTGCGGCGCGCTTGCCGATGCCGGGAGATAGCCTTGTCAGGCGGCTGCGTCGATGTCGGTGCGGAAGCGCACACCCTCGGCACGGCCATGCACGCTGCCCCAGTCGTAGAGCGCCTGCAGTGCTGTGGCCAGATCGTGGCCGCGCTCGGTCAAGGCGTAACGTGCCTTGCCGTCGGGCGACGGCTCGAGCGCGACGAAGCCGATCTCGACGAGATCGGCGAGCCGCTGCGTCAGCATTTTGTCGGACAGCGAGGGGATCAGCCGGCGCAGCTCGGAATAGCGCAGCGGGCCTTGCTTGATCCGCGCGATGATCACCGTTTTCCACTTGCCGCCCAGCGCGTCGAGCGCGAACTCGACCGGGCAGCCATAGAGTCTTCCGCGTTGGGTCATGGCACCGATTCTAAGCAAGGTACCGCCTTGGCGAAAGCGGATTTTGCCCCGCCATATGGCCAGATTGCAGAGCCCGGCTTTGTCGGCGACAGCTTCACAAAGGGAGAGCCAAGATGAGTGTCAGGGATGCCAATCCGGTCAATGCGCTGAGGCCGAAACGCGTCGCGATCGTCATCGCCAATCCGGCCATCTCGACCACGACCGGCTGGCCGGTCGGCTTCTGGTGGAGCGAGCTGACGCATCCGTGGTTCGCCTTCACCGAACGCGGCTACGCGGTGGAGATCTTCTCCCCCGAGGGCGGAAGATGCGAGGCCGACGCGCTGAGCGACCCGCGTGACCCCTCGGGTTACTCCGAGACAGACCTCATCTCGCTCGGCTTCCTGTCGAGCCCGAAACTGGCGGCTCTGGTCGACAACACGCGGCCGGTGGCCGAGATCGATATCGACAGTTTCGACGCGATCGTCGTCGCCGGCGGTCAGGCGCCGATGTTCAGCTACGACCGCGCGACCGACCTGCAACGGACATTCGTCGCCTTCCATGAAGCCGGCAAAGTAGCCGCCGCCCTCTGCCACGGCACCGCGCTGCTGCGCTACGCCAGGCGCGCCGACGGGTCGCTGCTCGTCACCGGCAAGACGGTGACCGGTTTCGCCAATGCCGAGGAGGATTTCGCCGACAGGGCGACCTTGGAGATGGGCGCGCTCGAGCGCGGAAAACATCTGATGCCTTGGCGGATCGAAGATGAGTTGAAGGCAATCGGCGCCAACTATGTCCAGGCTGGGCTGTGGCGCGGCTTTGCCATACGCGACGGCAATCTGATCACCGGCCAGCAGAATTTTTCCGGCGCCGAGACCGCACGCCTGGTGTGCGAGGCGCTGGGCGGCTGAAGACCAACCAGCACCTACCCCAGCAACTGCTTGCTCAGCCGCGCGCACTGGACGCGGATGTCGGGGATGGCGTCGATCTCGAAGAAGGTGCCGCGCGTTAGCGGGCCGACGGCAAGGATCTTTCGCGAGACCGCGCCGTCGTTGGCGATGATCTCGCAATTGGCCGACACGTCGAGGCCGATGCGCATCGGATCCGGCCGCGCGAGCCCGCGGTCGACCAGGGAGCGCACCACGCTGTTCGACGAGGTCGAAATGTCCCGCACGATCCCTGAGCAATCATAGATACGGGCGGCGTCGAAGGTCTCGACAAGCTGGCTGTGGCGCGACTGGACGTCGATGCTGAAAGCCTCGCCCGGCGTGATGCCGACGACGCGGCCGGCGACAAGCCGGATGCGGCCGGATTGCACCGCTTGCGTCACCTTGGCGTAGACCTCCGGCGCCATGCGGTGGCGGTGGATGTCCCACCAGGCCTTGGTGTGCTCGACGAAGCGGCGCTTGGCCGAAGCCGGCCAGTTCTGCCAGATTTTTTGGTTGAACGGCCTGAGACCGTCGACGACATCGCGCCAGTCGATGCCGGCCTTCTGGTTCTCGCGGATCAGGTCGCGGAACCAGCCGACGAAATAGGAAAGCTGGGTGCCGAGCGGAATGTCGGCGACATCGAGCTTGATCGGATTGCCCTTGCGGTGCGGCGACGGCAGCAGGCCGCGCCGGGACACGGCGACGATCTTGCCCGTGTGGCCGCGCTGTTCCAGCGCCAGGAACGCGTCGACCATGCTGAGGCCGGTGCCCAGCACCATGACCGGGCTGTCCGGATCGAGAGCGGTGTCGGCTTCCGAGCCCATGCGGACCGCATGGCCTTGCGCCGGCTGTTCGTCATGGCCGGTGGCGAGTATGGCCAGATGGGCAACGACGCTGGTGCCGTTGGCGAGCGCCACCTCGACACCGGACGCGGTCGGCGTGATCGACAGGCTCTCTTCATGGGTCAGGCGCAGCCGCCCGGTCGGCTGCTCGCGCGCTTCGAGTTCGTCGAGCAGCTCGCCGAGATAACGGGCATAGATGCTGCGCGGCGCGTAGAACGGTGTCTGTGGCGTCTGCTCCTGGTCGACCAGGCCACGCCCCTGCAGCCAGCGCCAGAAATTGCCGGGATCGTCGGCATAGGCGCTCATGCCGGCAGCGCTCACATTCAGCACATGCGCCGACAGCAGCGTCGAATAGGCGATGCCCTGGCCGAAATGCGGGCGCTTTTCGATCAGCGTGACGCGCAGATCCGGATTGGCCGATTTCAGGAGATGCGCGGCCATTACGACGCCCGAGGCGCCGCCGCCGACAATGATAATGGAATTGGCGCGCCCGCTCATGCGCGCCGCCGTAGAGTGCGAGACGTCAGGCCTGGACCTTCACCGTGACGGGAAGCTCGTTGATTCCCCTCGCGACCGTAAGGTCGTCGAGGACAATGTCGCGCATTTCGGCGAGGCTGCGCTGATCGAGCACCTCGGCGATCGCCTGCCGGACCTCGAGCATCAGATGTCGGACTTGGCATGTCGCCTCGTTGCAGTCTTCACAGCGCTGATATTGTGTGCGGCTGGCGCAGGGAATTGGGGCGAGCGGCCCATCGAGGACGCGCACGACATGGCCGACCTTGATCTCGTCGGCCGGCCGCGCCAGGCGGTAGCCGCCATCCTTGCCCTTGCGGCTCTGGACGAAGCCGGCATTGCGCAGCTCGCCCAGGATGGCGTCGAGAAATTTCTTCGGAATGTTGTTGCCGGTGGCGATATCGCCGACGAAAGCGAGCTGCCCGACCGGCATGTGCGCCAGGTGGACCAGCGCCTTGAGGCCGTACTTGCCTTTTTTGGTGAGCATAGAACCAACGTTTCTCTGTCATGCGATGGCCGGGCCATCCCTGCGAAACGCCTGGCGAGCCTCCCCGCCGCGCCCAAGCATCCATGACACATAAATTCTAGTGACATGATATACAAGCCGAGAAACGTTGAATTTGCTTCGTTTTCAAGCCGCTGTAGCCATTTTAACCGGCCTTTGTGCCATTAAGAGCACAGAAATGCACTGCAACGGCAAGAAGGCGACAAATGGTTTCCCGCGGGACAGCCGTGTCGCCTGCCGACTCAAGCAGCGCCGGGAGCCGGTGCATGCCGTGAGCGATCATGGTGCTGGGGTGCCCGCTCATCGTCGCCTCCAATTCGCTCATGTCGATAAGGATACTATACTTACCCTCGAACACGCGGAACGGCTTGTCAATTCCGCAGCTGTTTGAGGTATGGTTTTTGCTTGGTGTCGGCAAAATAGGAAATTGTCGTTCGCAACCCGAGGCGCTCGGCAAACTCGGCCGGTCTCTCGACGTCGTCACCCTCGTACTCGTCTTATCCACCAATGGTGGAGATGCATGGGCTCGTGACCGACCGACCGCCACATCCAGTGATCACGCAGCCCTACCAGCGTGCCGTGATGTTTCGCTCCGTCAGAGCGGCGACGCCAGGGATGCGACAAGCCGGACGAGGTCGACCTGGCGCCGGACGTCGGTCTTCTCGAAAACATGGAGAAGGTGCGTCTTCACCGTGGCGCTGGCCAGGCCAAGCGATTTCGCGATCTCTCGCTGGGTGCGGCCGGCGACGATCATTTCGGCGATCCTGACCTCGGCGGGAGTGAGGCCATAGAGGGCCGCGAAGGCATCGAAGGGAAGACCTATCGGTCTGTCGACCGGGGCGATGAATAGAGCCGCCGTCGCCCGCCGGAACAGGCCGGGACGGCTTTCGCGCTTTTTCAGCGGCAGGACATGAATGATGCGCGGCTCGCCCGAGAGGCCACGTGTCGGAAACCCAGTGCCGCCGCGCCGTCCGAGCGCTGACTCGTCGCCGGCCGCCTGGGCGACCGCATCCTCTATCGCCGACGCGATCGCAGGCGAGGCATCCGCGACGACAACGCGGCCATTGCTGACCTTGATCGGATCCTTGCGAGCCAGCATGGACTCGGCGACCGGGTTGGCATGGATCAGGGCCATCAGTTCATCGACGAGCACGACGCCGACCGAGAGGCTCTCCAGCACCGATGTCACGTTGGCGGCGGCAATCGATTGCAATTCGAGCATCTGGCCGATGGCGATGGCGCGCCGGAAGTGCGGGGCCAAAAGACGCAAGGCGTCAAGTTCCCCGTTGCCGACAATGCCGATCGTCTCGTGCCGGCCGAACGAAAGCGTGGAGACCATGCGCGTATTGCGCTCCAATCCGATCGCCACCGCGTCGACCACGCCTTGCGGCTGGGCCCATTCGAGAAAATAGCGGCTGGCTGCAAGCGCGGAATCCGGCACGGCCTGGGACTGCGCTATCGGCTCCTCGAGCGGATATTGCTTTACCCTGATGTCGCCGCCCCAGAGGTCGACCAGGTCCTGGCCATAGGCGGGAAGCTCGCCAAGTTTCACCGAATCGATGCCCGTCGCAACGCCAAGCGTAACTTCGCCGCCCGGAAGCGGATACACGCCGAGAACCGCATAGCAGAACTCCAGCTCCCGCCGAATGTTGTCGACGACCGATGGCCATCGGCTGGGATCGAGGACGCAATCGTAGATGGTGCCGATGAGTTCTGAAATGCGCTCCGCCGGATAGGATCGGTCAGTCATGCTGACCAACATGGCTGGCGGTCACGGTAAGACATCGCATGCTGCTGCGCCGATATCGCTTCAACGGGATCAATCCTCGTTCGACTTCGCGACTTGTGTGTCTGGAGTCGACATCGAGGTGGGGGGGCGCACCGAAAGCCAACTGAAAGTCAGTAGAAAAAAATAGAAGCTGGGAGTCAAGCCTAATCCAAATGGTGGACGCCGCGATATGTGTTTTGTGATTGGGTGCGTCGGCTTGAAGTTGGACTGAGTTCAAAGCATGTGACGCGCATCAGGAGAATTCTAGATTTTCTCCCCGCCAGTGAATGCGCCAGCACATCGGTCACGTCTTCAACTCACGCGACAGAATGGCGCCTCTATAGCGCGGACGGAATATTACATTTCACTAATACTTGGAGAGATTCAAGACGACTTGCTTGTCAGCCCCGCCAACGGCCGTCCTACCGGAAGAATGTCGAAGCAGCTCACGAAAGCGGGTGACCATTGCCAGCCACGGTTGGCATCTGGCCCAGGCGTTGCCTGGCCGGGGCCTCCGACGACGTGCGGTAAAAGGAAGATCTGTCAGCATGTCGGGCACGTCGGAACTTCTCCTCAGCATGATGCGGGGCGCCTTGCTGGGGTTCGCGGTCGCCGCGCCCATCGGTCCCACCGGGCTCTTATGCGTGCAGCGTACGATCGCCGGCGGCATCGTACCCGGCCTGGCGACCGGCTATGGGGCGGCGACCACACATTCGGTCTATGCCTCCATTGCCGCCGTTGGGCTCGGGGCGGTGGCGCACATGCTGATGGGCTGGCACATGCTGCTGCAACTCTGCGCCGGTATGTTCCTGCTCTACATGTCGGTGACGGCGGCGCGGCTGACACCGTCGCTGGACACGTCCCTGCAGCGCCGCATGCCATCGGGCCGGGCCTATCTGACGGGGCTGATCTGGACGCTGGGCAACCCGATGACGCTGCTTGGTTTCCTCACGCTCACGCCAGGGGTCCTGGGGGCCGGCTTGCCGTCCTGGCAAACCCTGGCGCTTGTCTCGGTCGGCGTGCTGCTCGGCTCGGCGACCTGGTGGACAACGCTGACGCTGGCCACCAACCACCTGCGCAAGCGGCTGAGCGCCAAAGGACTGCGCACCGTCAATCTCGTCTTCAGTTCGGGCCTGTTCGTCTTCGCGCTGTCGCTGCTGGCAAGCGCCCTGCGCCTGGAACTGCTGCTGTAGGCCCAGCGTGCTTCAAGGCGACTCGCGTCAAGGTTTCGCCGCCTTCTTCGGCTGCACCGCCATGGACGGCGCGTCCGGCGGCGGGCCGGCATCGTCCGGTTTCTGCTGCTCGACGACGGGCGTGTCGGGCGCCTGCGGCGCTCCGGAGGAGAGGTTGACCGACACACCGTAGATTTTCCACTGCCGGTTGGCCGGCTCGAACAAAAGCTCGAAATTGACCTGCAGCGGCACCGACGGGAAAAACCCCGCCATATGCAGCATGCCGTTCGGTTCGATCTGCGGCAGCAAGGTCAGTTGCGGATCGAGCACGGCGACAGCGCCGAAATCGAGCGCCTGCTTGCGCTGGTTGGCGAAGATGTCGCCAAGCTGGGCTGCACTGTTGGCCTGGAAATTCGGCGAGCCGAGATCGCGCAGCACGGTGTAATTGCCGGTCTTGTTGGCCTGGTCGAGCGCCAGCAGCGTGCCGCGGATCAGGATCAGCACGCCGTTGCGGTCGATGCTGGCCGGGCGGGCGGCATGGACCTTGTCGCCCTTTTCGGTCTTTTTCGTCTGAGCCGCCGCAAGGTCCAACGGTGCCGCCAAAAGGCCAGCCGACAGCAAGCCTGTCACCACGGCCTGCGCCATCCGCTCTGTCGAGAAAAATCGCCGGCGCCTCATGTCACCTCTGAAACTGACCCGGAACCGAGCCTTGGGCGGGGAAAACAGGCGGTCGCGTCCGCAGGTCCTGGACGCGACCGCCGCCGGCTCTTTCAAGCCTGCCCCCTCGCACTCGATGAGCCCTGAAGATCGCAGACGCCTCTGTTGTGCCAGCAAGGCATGCCGCGCCGAAACCGAAGACCCCGCATCACGCCGACCGCCTCAGTTCAGCGTCCACGATGCGCCGACGCTGACGCCGACATCGCCTTGGTTGGTGGTGGCCGACAAAGCGGCGTTGAGGCGGAAATCCTCGCTGGTGTTGTAGCCAAGGCCGAGCGCCAGGCCCGATTGGCCCTTGAAATAGCCAAAGCCGCCGGCCAGCGACAGTTTTTCAGGCCTGTCGTCGTAGCGCAGCCCCGCCGTCGCCAGCGCCAGCGCGGTGCCGGCGCGGGCTTCGGTGCGGGTTTCGCTGATCTGGTCGCCGAGATTCTGGATACCAGCCTCGAGCGCGCCGACACGGCCGTCGAGTTGGGTGATGTTGCTGGTGTTGGTGGTCACCCTGGTGTCGAGGTCCGCGATCTCGGTGGTGTGCACCGCAATCGCGTTGGTGTTGTTGGTGATGCGCGTCTCGTGGTCGGCGAGTTCCGTCGTGTGGCTGCTCACCGTGCTGTTCAGAGTGCTGATATCGCTGCTGTTCTGGGCGACCTGTGCCGGCAGGTTGGCAAGCGTCGCGACATCGAATGTCGACGCCGCCAGATTGCCGCTACTGTCCGTCGTCAACAGATAGGTGGGGCCGGTCTGTGCGGCCTTGCTGGCTGCCGAAGCAACACCGGTCAGCGTGTAGGTGTTGAGGCCATTGCCAAGCATGACCTGATTGTCGTGCGTCGTTGTCGCGCCCACGCCGATGGCGATGGAGTTTTCGAAGTTGGCTGTCGCATCGGCGCCGAGGGCAACGGCGTTCACGGCATTTGCCTTGGCCGCGTTGCCAAGGGCCGTGGCGTTACCGCCGTTCGCCTGCGCCGAACTGCCAAGGGCCGTCGCGTCCCCGGCGTTCGCCTGGGCCGAAGTACCAAGCGCCGTGGCGTTGGCCTGGCCAATCGCGCTGGCGCCGGCCTGGGCTCCGGTACCGATGGCCGTTGTATTCGCATTGTTATAGTCGGTGGTTAGACCGCCCGCGTTCGGGTCATAAACAAGTCCACCGGCGCTCGCGTTGAGGCCGAGCGCCACGCTGTTATCCCCGAAAGCACCCGCGGCATCACCTATCGCAGTCGAGAGGAAACCATCGCTATTGGCGGATCTTCCGCATGCCGTGCCGCTGGGTGACGTCTGCGCGAAAGCCGCTCCACCATTTAGCCCATTGAAATCCTGGCAGATGACTCCCGCGCGCGCTGGGCTTGGCGCGAAAGCGACGACGCCGGCGGCCGCGACCGCCACGAATACCGCTGTCCCGAGAGCCGGCACTTGGGAGGATGCCAGCCCACCGAAAACCGCCGTCGCGGCCGAAACGAGTCCATTGCCTTTTCGCCCTTGGCGCCTTGTCGCGACTGTTTCGTTTTTTGTCTCGGCAGCGGCGTCTTCCGATACGCTCACGCATCCAATCGTTTCTGCAATCACGCTCAAAGCCCTCGCTTCATTGCCAATTGATCGACCCCTGCCGGCGGCTGCCGGTCCCGCGCGATGGCCGGGCCGGGCGGGAGGTGCTCCGGCCATGGCTGGGCTGACAATCAAGCAGTTGCGCACTCGGCGGTTGTGCTGCCGTCCCCGAACAGCACCCGCCTTGCAAACACCGATGCCCCCGAATTCCGCGCAGGACCGCAGCACCCGACGGGCGCAAACGAACACAAAGAAAATGCCGCGTCTTCCACCATTCGGTGGATAGCGGCGGCCAAAGCTCGATGATACCGCCCAAGATGATGGGGCTTGCCCAATCCGCGTCATGTGTTCATTTTGTTGCGATGCAGCAAAGATTTTGTTGCCGTACGGCAAGGGTATAGTGCGATGCGCTCTGCTTTCTCGATGGCCCAGTTGTCCGAACTGATCGGGCTGATCTACGACGCCGCGATCGATCCCGCGCGCTGGCCCGTCGCGATCGATGAGATTCGCATCGCGCTTGGCTTCGGGACCGCCGCCATCCGCCTGCAAGCGTTGCCGTCGGGCGAAGTGCTGCTCAACGTGACCAGCAACATTCCGCAGCCCTATGTCGACCAGATGGTCAGCTACGGCGCTGAAATCGTCGAGCTATGGGGTGGCATGGCGGTGGAAGGCTCGTTGCCGATGGATCGGCCGGCGGTGTTGAGCCAGCTCAATCCCAACCTCGACACCACGACGAACCGCTATTTTGTGGAGTGCGGCAAACCGCAAGGCATGATCGATTCCCTGGCACTGCCGCTCGCGCGGGATGGGCGTGGCCTCGGCTCGCTGTCCTTCAGCCGCCATGTCGATGCCCCTCCCATCAGCGATCTGCAGATCGAGGCCGCCCGATTGTTGATCCCGCATCTCCAGCGCGCCGCGACGATCAACCGGCTGCTGGACATGGCGGCGATTGCCCGGTCGACCTTCCAGACGGTGCTCGACACGCTGACGGCGCCGATCTTTCTCACCACCGCCGATCTGCATGTCGTGCATGCCAATCCAGCTGCCCAGAACATCGTCGCCACAGGCGAGCTGCTGAACATCCGCAACGGGGTTCTCACCGCCAGCGTTTCCGCCGTATCCAGCGCACTGGCCGTGGCGGTGTCCCAGGCAGCGCAGGACGAGAGCGCCATCGGACGCAAGGGGTTGGGAGTTCCAATACGCTGGCGCGACGGCTCGGCGGGAGCGTTGCACGTGCTGCCGCTGCGTCCGGGGCGCGGGGCGTTCGATGCCAGCGTGGTCGCGGCGGTGTTTGTCGCACGCGCGGATACGCCCTTTGTCGCGCCGACCGCGCTGGTCGCGGCGCTGTTCGGCCTGACGCCGGCCGAGGCGCGCGTCTTCGAACAGATCGCGGCGGGCCGCACCGTGGAAGAGACGTCCGATGCTCTCGACATCGGCCGCAGCACGGTCAGGACGCATCTGCTGCGGTTGTTCGAGAAGACCGGCGTGCGGCGACAGGCCGAGCTGGTTCAGCTCGCCGCGTCGCTGGCGTCGCCCGTAGCTGGCATGGTCTGACCTACAAGCAGTCCAGCCTGTCAAAGAGGCTCGACGCGGTCGGGTTCCAATCGAGAGGGGACGACTCAAGCGTCCCCTTCACGCGGGTTCATTTCAACCGGCAGTCGTTCGAGCGCACTGTAGTTATTCGGGCTTCCCAAGCCAAAAGAGTTTTTCTTTTTCTTCATTGCTCAGTGAATCGTAGGGTATTCTCTGCTCTATCCTATGATGTGGGGCGTGATCCGAGTTTTCATATTTCCAGACTGGCATCCAGCCTCGCGGCGTGTATAGTATTCCCAATTTTGCGTTCTTATCTGCTCTCGCCTCTTGCGTTTTTCGAAATAGCTCGTTGATGCTTACTGTTAATTGGGAAAGATCTTTTGCAAACAACGCGCCATTCTTGTCTGGGGAAACGAAATAGTCGACATTTTCCCTAGCAGAAGCTACACGATGTATTACTATACATCCTCCGCCGGGTTGCTCGCATATTACGACGAAGCCTCCGTTTCCATCTGGCGCAAATTCAGGTGAGAAACTTTCTATCGGCATCATCTACCCCTTTTTTCTTTACGGACACCACGTCCAGCTAACTGACTTTTGATGACTTTCCGCTTAGCGTTGCCTAGCGGGAAACCAACGCCCTGCCATTGGATTGGGGGACAGGGGTAGACCAAAGACCACCACAAAAGGGATTTCGCGTCGTCCACCGTTCGGTGGACGGGTTCGAACTCGATGATTTCGCCCCCTGACGCCAGTGCTGCGATGTGACAGCGGGCGCGCCACAGCCTCCCCATCCGCCTTGGGGGCAAGTCATCGACAGCTTTTTTCCAACAAACCCGCCTTCCTTGGAAGGATTTAACTCTACAAGAACGATAGAATTAGCTGACTATTATAGGGCAATCCGGTTTTCTCTGTTTTCATGGAGCCCTTTGATGTCCACGATCTCGCGACGCATTCTCCTTCTGTCGTCGGCCGCCCTTGCCGGCGCCGCCTTCCTCGGCCCGGCCCTGGCCGAAGATTTGAAGATCACCATCGGCTACCAGACAGTGGTCGAGCCTTCCAAAGTGCCGCAGGCCGACGGCGCCTATGAAAAGGCCACCAAGGCCACGATCGACTGGCGCAAATTCGATTCCGGCGCCGATGTCATCGCCGCGGTCGCCTCCGGCTCGGTCGATATCGGCTATGTCGGTTCGAGCCCGCTGGCGGCGGCGGCCAGCCGCGAACTGCCGATCCAGACCATCTTCGTCGTCGGCCTGATCGGGCCGTCCGAGGCGCTGGTCGCCCGCAACGGCGCCAGCATCGAAAAGGTCGCCGACCTCGCCGGCAAGAAGGTCGCCGTGCCTTTCGTCTCGACGACGCATTACAGCCTGCTTGCCGCGCTGAAGCACGAGAATGTCGATCCGAAGTCGGTCCAGATCCTCAATCTCAGGCCGCCGGAAATCGCCGCCGCCTTCGCCCGCGGCGACATCGACGCGGCTTACGTCTGGGATCCGGCGCTCGGCCAGATCAAGACATCAGGCAAGGTGGTGCTGGATTCCTCGCAGGTGGCCGCCTGGGGCGCGCCGACCTTCGACGCCTGGATCGTGCGCACCGACTTTGCCGAGAAGAACCCGGAAGCGGTGCGCGACTTCGTCAAGGTGACGGGCGCCGCCTATGCCGAATACCTCGCCAAGCCCGACGCCTGGTCGGTGTCGTCGCCGCAGGCCGGCAAGATCGCCAAGCTCACCGGCGCCAAGCTGGAAGAGGTGCCGGAATTGTTGAAGGGCTACGTCTTCCCGACGCTCGAGGAGCAGGCCTCCGACAAGTTCCTCGGCGGCGGCACGGTCAAGGCGGTCGCGGCGGCCTCCGCCTTCCTCAAGGAGCAGGGCAAGGTCGACGCCGTGCTGCCGGACTATTCGAAATACGTGACCTCGAAATACGTCACCGAGGCGCTGGCCTCGAACTGAGCGCCAGACGTGTGTCTTGACGGACACGCACAGCTCCAAGACCCGCGCGTCCTTCCCTGACGCCGCGCGCCTGCCCCGGAACTGCTGACGAGGAGCCGTTCCGGGGCAGTCGGATTTCCTTCTGAGAGGCCCCATGCCGCATCTCGTGCTCGACAAGATCTCGATCCATTATGAGGGCCAGCCGACACCGGCCGTCGAGTGGGTGTCGATCGACGTAGGCAAGGATGATTTCGTCGTCCTTGTCGGCCGTTCCGGCTGCGGCAAGACCTCGCTGCTCAACGTCGCCGCCGGGCTGGTAACGCCGTCGCGCGGCAGTGCCACGATCAACGGCCAGCCGATCACGGCACCCGGTTCCGACCGGGCGGTGGTGTTCCAGAACGATGCCTTGTTTCCCTGGCTGACGGCGCGCGAAAACGTCGCCTTCGCGCTCAGGCTGCGCGGTGTCAGGCCGGACGAACGGGCGCGGCGCGCCGACGAATTGCTGGCGCTGGTCAAGCTCACCGACGCCGGCGACAAGCACATCTGGGAGCTGTCCGGCGGCATGCGCCAGCGTGTCGGCCTTGCCCGCGCGCTCGCTGCCGAACCAGAATTCCTGCTGCTCGACGAGCCGCTCGCCGCGCTCGACGCGCTGACGCGCGAGCGCATGCAGACGACGCTGCTCGACCTCTGGACGGCAAGCCATGCCGGCGTGCTGATGGTCACCCACGGCATCGAGGAGGCGCTGGTGCTTGCCACCCGCATCGTCGTGCTGGCGCCTGGCCCGGGCCGCGTGGTGCGCACCTTCGAACCAGGTTTCTCCAGGCGCTATGTCTCGGGCGAGGCCATCCGCGCCATCAAGGCCGACCCGGCCTTTGCGGCCGCGCGTGGCGAACTCACCGACGCCATCTTCGAAGGAGAGGCGGCATGACCGTGACGTCCTATACCGGGCGGCCGAACCAGAAGATCGATGAGGTCGATGGTCTGTCGGTGCCATGGTCGCCGGCCACCCCGAAGCGCAAAGGCGTCTCGGCGCGTATGATCAGCGCGGTCACCATCCTGGTGGTGCTGGCGGTATGGGCGTTGTCGGCTCGCCTGCAGCTGGTGTCGCCGGTGTTCCTGCCCTCGCCTGCTGCCGTCTGGAACAAATTCTTCGTTGTCGCCAAAGACGGCTTCGTCGATGCGACGCTGTTGCAGCATGCCGTTGCCAGCCTGGGCCGCGTGTTTGCAGCACTCGTCGCCGCCCTTCTCATCGGCGTGCCGGTCGGGCTCGCCATCGGCATCAGCACCGTCGGCCGCGGCATCTTCGATCCGCTGCTGGAATTCCTGCGGCCGATCCCGCCGCTCGCTTATCTGCCGCTGGTCATCATCTGGTTCGGCATCGGCGAGCCGTCAAAAATCCTGGTGATCACTATTGCCATGCTGGCGCCGGTGGCGCTGTCGACCGCGTCAGGTGTTCGCGGCGTTTCGCAGGAGCGCATCAACGCGGCGCGCTCGCTCGGCGCGACGCGCGCGCAAGTGGTCCGCCACGTCATCCTGCCCAGCGCACTGCCGTCGATCCTGACCGGCCTGCGCATCGCGCTTGGCGCCGGCTGGTCGACGCTGGTCGCGGCCGAACTGGTGGCGGCGACGCGCGGGCTTGGCTTCATGATCCAGTCGGCGGCGCAGTTCCTGGTCACCGATGTGGTGATCATGGGCATTCTGGTGATCGCGGCCATCGCCTTCGTGCTCGAATTCATCATCCGCCGGCTCGAGCGCGTGCTCGTCCCGTGGGCGGGGCGCGAATGATGAAACCAAGCGCAGGAGAATGACGATGACCCATTCCGCCTCCGTGCTACTTGCCCATTTCGGTGCCTGGCTGCTGGGCCTTGCGTCCGATGACAAAGCGGCGAGGCAGGACAGCCGGCGCTCGCCGGCGCCGGTCCAATTCCAGGCCAGCCGCGATCGCCTGCCGCCACGCGACGAGAGTTTTTACTGGGCTTGGCAGTATTGGTCGCAGTGAGGGGCACCAACACAGCGATAATGACGAGCGTCGCTTTCCCGCCAAAGGGAGAAATCAATTCCATCTCTTTGCGCTAACTCGCAAAATCATTCCTCTACTAAATTTATAGAACTACCTAGCCTAACCTCTCATCCAACCGGCGAGGACATGTTCCCGGCGCCGATCCGCAGTGAAGGAGAGGGATCATGTTCAATCTGACGAGACGCATTTTCGGCATCGGCCTTGTCGCTGCGACGCTTGCCCTGTCGTTCGGCGCTTCGGCGCAGGAGCTGAAGCAGCTCAGCATCGGCTATCAGAAGACCAGCCTGCCAGTGATCGCCAAGCAGCAGCAGGTGATCGAGAAAGCGTTTGCCGGCGTCACCGTGAAGTGGGTCGAGTTCACCGCTGGGCCGCCGCTGGTCGAGGCGCTCAATGTCGGCGCCATCGACGTCGGCTGGACCGGCGACGCGCCGCCGATCTTCGGCCAATCGGCGGGCGCCAACATCGTCTATGTCGCGGCCCTGCCGTCCAATGGCGACGGCGAGGCGATCTTCGTCAAGCCGGCCTCGCCGGTCCAGTCGGTCGCCGACCTCAAGGGCAAGCGCGTCGGTGTCGGCAAGGGCACCTCCGCGCACAATCTTCTTGTGGCGGCGCTGGAGAAGGCCGGCGTCCCGTTCGATCAGATCACGCCGATCTATCTCAGCCCCGCCGATGCGGCCGCCGCCTTCGCCAGCGACCAGATCGATGCCTGGGCGGTCTGGGATCCGTTCTTCGCCATCGCCGAGACGCGCTACCAGCCGCGCGTGCTGGCCCGCTCCAGCGAGGTGCTCAAGGTCAACACCTATTTCCTCGCCAACAAGGATTTCGCCAAGGCGCATCCCGAAACCATCACCACGACCGTCGCCGCACTTGGCGAGGCGGTGAAATGGGCCGATCAGAACCGCGACAAGGTGGCCGAGGCGCTGCACGAGGTGACCGGCGTGCCGCTCGACGCCCAGGTCATCGCCGCCAACCGCAGCAAATTCGGCATCTTTCCGATCACCGACGAGATCATCGCCAGCCAGCAGGCAACCGCCGACCGCTTCTACAAGCTCGGCCTGATCCCGAAGGCGGTCCGCATCTCCGACGCGGTTTGGACCGCGCCAGGCAATTGACCTTTTGTCTCGCGGCGCCGGGTGAGACCGCCCGGCGCCGTTGCCGTTTGTGCCTGCATCTCCAGGAAGTCCGACATGACCGCCCCAGCCAGCCCGCTTGATTTCTTCTGGTTCATCCCGACGCATGGCGACGGTTCCTATCTCGGTTCCGAACAGCAGCAGCGGCCGCCCGAGTTCGGCTATTTCAAGGAGATCGCCCAGGCGGTCGACCGGCTCGGTTTTCCCGGCGTGTTGCTGCCAACCGGACAGAATTGCGAGGATTCCTGGATCACCGCGACGGGCCTCGCGACGTTGACCGAAAAACTCAAATTCCTGGTGGCGCTGCGGCCCGGCGTGACGCTGCCGACTTTCGCCGCGCGCCAGACCGCCGCACTCGACCGGCTGAGCGATGGCCGCCTGCTGCTCAATGTCGTGGTCGGCGGCAATCCGACCGAGCTCGCCGGCGACGGCGTCTTCCTGCCGCATGACGAGCGCTACGCGCAGGCGCATGAATTCCTCACCATCTGGCGGGCCCTGGTGTCTGGCGAGCGCGTCAACTTCGACGGCAAATACTATCGCGTCGAGAATGGCCGCCTCGACCTTTTGCCAAACCAGGAGCGGCCGCCGCTCTATTTCGGCGGCTCGTCCGACGCTGGGCAGGATCTCGCCGCCGACCTCGTCGACATGTACCTGACCTGGGGCGAACCGCCGGCCCAGGTCGCCGAGAAGCTCGCCTCAGCGCGTAAGAAGGCGGCGCTGCGCGGCCGAAAACTGCGTTTCGGCATCCGGCTGCATTTCATCGTGCGCGAAACCGAGGACGAAGCCTGGCGCGCCGCCGACCGGTTGATCAGCCATGTCACCGACGCCCAGATCGAAAATGCCCAGGCGCGCTTCCTCAACCAGATGGATTCGGTCGGCCAGCGCCGCATGGCTGAACTGCATGGCGGCCGCCGCGACAAGCTCGTCGTCTCGCCCAATCTGTGGGCCGGCGTCGGCCTGGTGCGCGGCGGCGCCGGCACCGCACTGGTCGGCACGCCGGAGCAGATCACCGAGCGCATCCGCGAATACCAGGCGATCGGCATCGACACCATCATCGGCTCCGGCTACCCGCATCTCGAGGAAGCTTACCGCGTTGCCGAGCTGTTGTTCCCGAAGCTAGGGCTCGGCACCAGTCGGCAGCGGGCGCATGAGAACATCGCCAACGAATTCGCGGTCGGTTTCCATGGTGGTGCCCGCCTGCAGGCCTCGTCATGAGCTTTTCCGCGCGCCTCCATGCCAACGCCATCGGCTGGGTGCTGCCGGTGCTGGTCATCGCCGGCTGGGAGATTGCCAGCCGCGCGGGCGTCATGCCGGCCAACGTGCTGCCGGCGCCAAGTGCGGTTGCCGAGGCCTTCTGGCGGCTGACGCTGTCGGGTGAACTGATCCGCAACATCGGCGTGTCCACGGCGCGCGCGCTTGCCGGCTTCGCCGTCGGCGGTTCGATCGGCTTCGCGCTCGGCCTCGCCAACGGGCTGTCGCGGCTCAGCCGCGGCCTGACCGACACCACGCTGCAGATGATCCGCAACATTCCGCACCTGGCGCTGATCCCGCTCGTCATCCTCTGGTTCGGCATCGACGAGGAGGCAAAACTGTTCCTGGTGGCGCTTGGCGTGTTCTTCCCGATCTACGTCAACACGCTGCTCGGCATCCAGAGCGTCGATCCGCAACTGGTCGAGATGGGCCGCGTCTACGGCATGGACCGGCGCGCGCTGTTCTTCCGCGTCATTCTGCCCGGCGCGCTGCCGGCGATCTTCGTCGGCCTGCGCTACGCCTTGGGCATCATGTGGCTGACGCTGATCGTCGCCGAAACCATCTCGGCCAGCTCCGGCCTCGGCTACATGGCCATGCAGGCGCGCGAATTCCTGCTGATCGATGTCGTCGTGCTGTCGATCCTGATCTACGCGCTGCTCGGCAAGCTTGCCGACAGCCTCGCCCGCCTGCTCGAGCGGCTGTCGCTCGGCTGGCATCCCGCCTTCCAGAACGGATGAGTTTTCGATGCCAGCCGCCAGCCTGACCACCGTCCGTTCCTTCGTCACCGCGCCGCCGCGCCCTGGGATATCGGTCGAAGGCCGTCGCGCCTTCGCCTTCAAGGGCGTGGAAAAACGCTTCGGCGACAAGGCCGTGCTCGACGGCATCGACCTTGACGTGCCGGCCGGGCAGTTCGTCGCCGTCATCGGCAAGAGCGGCTGCGGCAAGAGCACGCTTCTGCGGTTGCTGGCCGGGCTCGACCGGCCGACATCGGGATCGCTGACGCTCGGCGCCGAGGAAGAAGGCCACAGCCGCACACGCTTCATGTTCCAGGAGCCGCGCCTGCTGCCCTGGGCCAGCGTGGTGAAAAATGTCGAGGTCGGGCTGACCGGCATCGCTGCCGGCGCGGATGCAAGGCAACGTGCGCTCGACATTCTGGGCGAGGTCGGCCTTGCCGATCGCGCCGATGAATGGCCCTCGGTGCTGTCCGGCGGCCAGAAGCAGCGCGTCGCGCTGGCCCGCGCATTGGTCGGCCAGCCGCAGATCCTGGCGCTCGACGAGCCGCTCGGCGCGCTCGACGCCCTGACCCGCATCGAGATGCAGCAATTGCTGGAGCGCATCTGGCTCGCCCAGAAATTCACCGCCGTGCTGGTCACCCATGACGTCGCCGAAGCGGTTGCGCTCGCCGACCGGGTCGTGGTGATCAGCGAAGGCCGGATCGCGCTCGACCTGGGGGTACCCGTGGCCCGGCCACGCCGGCGCGGCTCCGCCGAGCTTGCCCGGCTTGAAGGCACAATCCTGGACCGACTGTTCGGTTAGGGCTGCCGGGGGCAAGGCATTCTGTCTGAACCGGATAGATAGGTAACAGAATCGACCGGTAGCATGGGTGACGGTTTTCTTGCTCGCCGGGTTGTGGCTGTCTTGCAGCGGTGCATTTGAGGACCGCCTTCCCCCACTCCGTCGCTGCTTCGCAGCGCCACCTCTCCCCCCTCCGGAGGGAGAGGAAGGGAGCCAGCCGGCATAAGCTCGCGCCTTTCCTCTCCCCCGTCGATCGGGGGAGAGGTGTCGAGCGAAGCTCGACGGAGTGGGTCGACCTTCGAAGCCCTACCGGTTCGCCCACACCAGCCCGGCCAGCCCAACCAGCATCGCGACCAGACCAATATAGAGCCATTGCGACTGGCCAGTCATGAAGCTGCCGCCGATCACGCCGATGCCTTGCAGCGACCACAGCGCCCCGAGGGCCAACACAATCAAGGCCAAAAGATTTTTGGTCAGTCTCATTGACGGATCTCGCTTTCCAAGTCGATCGTTGCGGTGCTGTGAGCGTGATGAAAGATCCAAAGGAAGGGACCCAATCATGCCGGATTCTACTTGGATATTAATCGGATATCTTGTCAAAGCGATCTGCAATATCGTGCAGAAGATCATCGAGAATTGATCAGATATCGCTGGAAAATCCCTGACAGACTGTTACCCGGCGACTCCAAACGTGTGCTCTTGCCACGGAACTGCCAGATCACTGCCGCATTTCCTGCCTTATTCCACACCTAACGGCTGGGGTCTGTCAAAAACGGAGCCACCCCCTAAAGATGAAGAACCTAAACCAGACCGCGCTTGTCGCGGTAACGATCGCTGCTGGCCTGATGGTCGGCGCCTCTGCTACCTCGGCAACCGCCGCCGCCGGCCAGTGTGGCCGCGCTTCCTGGTACGCGCTGCACTCGAAGACCGCATCGGGCGAGCGCATGAACCCTTTGGCGATGACCGCCGCCCACCGCACTCTGCCTTTCGGCACCAAATTGCGGGTCACCAACCAGCATAACGGCCGCAGCGTCATCGTGCGCATCAACGATCGTGGCCCGTTCATCAGGGGTCGCATGCTCGACCTGTCGAAGGGTGCCGCCGGACAGCTTGGCTTTGTCAGCTCCGGCCAGACCGCTGTCTGCGTCGCGCGCGTCTGAGCCTACTTCTGTGTCCGGCAACAGGGCCGGACACATTTCGTACACATTTCGGCACTGCACATTGAGCCGGCTCGGCCATTCCAGGCGGATTTGCAACGGCTTGGACGAAAGAACCATTGGTCACGCAACGTGACGTATTGCGTCGCAGCAATTAGTTGTTAACCTCACCGCGAGACATTTGAGGCTCGGCGCTGCTCGTCGTCCCTTCGGTCGAGGCAGCAGCGGGGTTCTTGATGTTCTACCAGCTCTACGAAATGAACCACGCCGCCTTGCAGCCTGCGCGCCTCTACGCCGATGCGGTGCGGATGTTCTATTCCAACCCGCTCAATCCGATCTCGCACACGCCCTGGGGCCGTTCGATCGCGGCGGGCGCCGAACTGTTCGAACGCACCACGCGCCGCTACGGCAAGCCCACCTTCGGCCTCGACAAGACCGTCGTCGACTGGAAGAGCGTCGCGGTCACCGAAAAGACCGTCTGGTCGAAGCCGTTCTGCAATCTCGTCCGCTTCGAACGCGCTGTGCCCGCCGGCCGCCGGCCGGATCCGAAGCTTCTGATCGTGGCGCCGATGTCGGGCCACTATCCGACGCTGCTGCGCGGCACGGTGGAAGCCATGCTGCCCTATGCCGATGTCCACATCACCGACTGGGCCGATGCCCGCATGGTGCCGCTGGCCGACGGCAGCTTCGATCTCGACGACTATATCGACTACATCATCGACATGTTCCACGCGCTCGGGCCCGACACCCATGTGATGGCCGTGTGCCAGCCTTCCGTGCCGGTTTTGGCGGCTGTGGCGCTGATGGAAACCAAGGGCGACCCCTTCGTGCCGTCGACGATGACCCTGATGGGCGGCCCGATCGACACCCGCCGCAACCCGACCGCGGTCAACCTGTTGGCGCAGGAAAAGGGCATCGACTGGTTCCGCGACAATGTCATCATGCGCGCGCCCTGGCCGGAGCCGGGCTTCGGCCGCGAGGTCTATCCCGGCTTCCTGCAGCTGTCCGGCTTCATGAGCATGAATCTCGACCGCCACATCGCCGCCCACAAGGACTTCTTCATGCACCTTGTGAAGCATGATGGCGACAATGCCGAGAAGCACCGCGACTTCTATGACGAATATCTGGCGGTCATGGACCTGACGGCGGAGTTCTACCTGCAGACCGTCGACACCGTCTTTGTCCGTCAGGCCTTGCCGAAGGGCGAGATGACGCATCGCGGCACGAAGATCGATCCCTCAATTATTCGCAACGTCGCTCTGTTCACCGTCGAGGGCGAGAACGACGACATTTCAGGCCTTGGCCAGACCAAGGCGGCGCACGATCTGTGCCCCAACATCCCCGCCGACAGGCACGCGCACTATATGCAGCCGGCGGTCGGCCATTACGGCGTCTTCAACGGCTCGCGCTTCCGTTCCGAGATCGTGCCGCGCATCGTCGACTTCATCACCAGCTATGGTCGCCAGAACCGCGTCGCGGTGAAGCCGAGGCTGGTCCGCACCGCCAAGCGGTAAGTAGTTCCCCGGTAAAATCGGCCTTCGGGCCGATTCTGTTGCACAATAGACGCTGTCCCTCCCCGCGGGTAACCATGCTTCCAATCAGGCCGTCGTCGTAATTGACACGGACTGTCAATCGCCCTTAACGTTTCGTTAACAACAGGGTGAGCGGGGACAATGAATTCCTCAACAATGGCGAGAAGGCTGCGCTTGTGCGCGGCTGCGGCCGGTCTGGCAGCCACGGGAGCCTGGATGGCACCGGCAATGGCTGCCGGAGCGATGGCGACCGGGGGCATCACCTCGCAGCCGATCGGCCACTATGATTTCTGCAAGCTGCACCCCGGCGAATGCTCGATCCGTCCGGGCAATCTGGCACCGGCCAGGATGTCCGATGGGCTGATGAGCAAGCTCGCCAGCGTTACCGCCAGGGTCAACGCCGCCGTCAAGCCGATGAGCGACATGGACATCTACGGCAAGGACGAGGTCTGGGCCTATCCCGACAAGGGCGTCGGCGATTGCGAGGACTATGTGCTGGAAAAGCGCCGCCGGCTGTCCCACATGGGCATCTCGCTTGCCGACCTTCTCATCACCGTGGTGCGCAAGCCCGACGGCGAAGGCCATTCCGTGCTGACGGTGCGCACCGACAAGGGCGACTACGTGCTCGACAATCTGACCGACGGGGTCAGGGCCTGGGACCAGACCGGCTACCGCTTCCTCAAGCGGCAGGCGATCGACAACACCGGCCGCTGGGTTTCGATCCGCGGCGGCCAGCAGGTTCTGGTGGGGTCGGTGGAATAAGGGACCGGCGCGCGTTCGCGGTCTCACCGACGTCCTCTTCAGCAAACGGCGGAAGTTAGCGCCGCCCCTTGTATCTGCACGAGATGATTTTTGTGCGATGGAAGCGACTGAGCCTCGGGCCGGATGGCCATCCGGCCCGAGGCTTGGCGAAGTCGCCCGCTGCCCCTCCGGCTACAACCCCAATGGCGGGCCTACCGGCAAGTATTGATCTCGTCACAGCTGCCCGCTGGCGCTTCGCCGGCGGGCACTGTCTTGCGATCAGCGGACACGCGGCCGTCGCAAAATCCGTTATTTCAGCCGGCCCAGCGCTGCGCGGATCGATGCGGTGATGCGGCGCAGTTCCACCTCGTCAAGCTTTTCGATGTTCTCGGCCAGAAGATTGGCGAGCTCCGTGGCGGCGGGGTTGAGGCCCGACGTATCGAGTTTTACGCGTGGATGCGAGGCTTCGGCCAGCCGCGCCAATTCCTCGGCATCGTCCCAGATGATGTTGAAATAGCCGATGATCTTCTGGATCAGCGTCCAGGTCGGCGCGCCGCGCCTGCCATGCTCGAGCGCCGAGAGATAGGCGGCGCTGACACCGATCGCCGCCGCCATGTCCTTCTGGCTGACGCCGCGCTCGGCGCGCAGCGCCCGCAGCCGCTCGCCGAACGGCGTCATGCGCTTGGCCTCCCTGCCCTCATGCGCGCACCCGCCGCAGCCTGATATAGAGCGCGCCCGAGCCGCCATGGTTGCGGGCGGCATGGTCGTGGCTGGAGACCAGCGGCCGGAATGCCGGCGTCGACAGCCAGGCCGGCACCGCGCGCCGCAGCACGCCATCGCCGCCGGAGGACGACCCCTTGCCGGTGATAACCAGGACATAGCGGATGCCGCCGGCATGCGCCCGGTGCAGGAACGAGAACAGCAGCGAATAGGCCTCGTCCTGCGTCATCCCATGCAGGTCGACGCGGCCTTCGATCGGCAGCCGGCCTTTCGACAATTTGTCCAGCGTCGGTTCGTCGAGCCGGTGCGTGACATGCTGGGCTTTCGGCTTTGCCGCGCCCGGCGCATTGGCGGCGGGCTGCGCCGCCTGCGTCGTCGTCGGCTTGGCGTCGATGGCCAAGTCGGGGATATCAACCGAGGTTCTGCCCTTGAGCGGCTTGGCCGTGCGCGCCACCAGGTTCCACAGCACCCGGTCGTCTTCGCTGAGCCTGTCCGGGCGCTTGCTCATCTGGCGGCCCCGGCCAGCGCGCGCGGCACCAGCGCATAGAAATCCGCCGCATTGCGCACCACGCCGGCGATTTCGCCGGCGGCATCGCCCGACCCGGCGAAGAGATCTCCGCGCGCCGGTCCGGTGATGGCCGAGCCGGTATCCTGCGCGATCATCAGCCGCCGGAACGGTCTTTTGTCGAAAGCGGTCAGCGTCGGTGCGTCGATATGGAAAGGCGTGCCGAATGTGTGCAGCAGCCGGTCGACAGCGACCGAGCGGCCCGGCGTCAGCGGCACCTTGGCGGCGGCGATCGGACCAAGGGTCGCGTCGTCGACATCAGCCTCGCGGAAGAAGATGTAGGAGCGGTTCTGCCACAGGATCTCGTCGACGCGCCCGGGATGCGCCTTGAACCAGGCGCGGATCGACTGCATCGTCACTTCGGCGAGCGGGATTTCCCCCAGCTCGCTCAGGATTTTGCCCGGCCCGGTGAAACGCTGGCCGGATTTGGCGGCGTAGGTGACGCGGCAAAGCCGGCCATCGGTCATGGCGAGCCGTGCCGCCCCTTGCACATGGATGAAGAAGGCGTCGACCTTGTCGGCCAGCCAGGCGATCTCCAGTCCCTGCCCGGCCAGCGCGCCACGCTCGATCGCGCCACGCTCGAAATACTCGGCCAGTCCATTGGAGGTTCGGCGCGCAAAGGCAAGATAAGAATCCATCCCTTGCGGCCGGCTGGCGTCGTCGACATCGATGAGATCGGCCGGCCGCGACAAAAGCGGCACGGCAAAACGCTCTGTCCGCACCGGCGACGCCTCGACCTGCGGCTCGTAGAAGCCGGTGACGAGGCCGGCGCCGGTCTCGGCGCGGACCAGCATGGGGACAAAATGGCGCTCGAAGAAGGCGCGGGCTTCGGAGCGGTTCACCGGCGAGGTGGTGCGCGCCTGGTCGTAGGCCCCCGCGAAGGCGCCAAAATCGACGCCAAGCGCGCCGCTGCGATAGGACTTTACCGGCACATGGAAGGCGGAACGGCGAAAGGCTTCGAAGGCTGGCAGATGGTCGTCGTCGCCCCAGCCGGGGAGATCATCGAAAGACTTTGCCGAAAAGAGAGGCGATAGCGACACCGGAGCCCGCCTTTGTCTGGGCTCAGTCTTCTTCTTCGGTGGCGACGAGCTTCCAGTTCGGATCGCGCGAGCGCGTGTCGCGGGCGAAGGTCCAGACATCCTTGACCTCGGCCACGGTTTCCGGATCGCCTTCGATGACCTCGCCGGCCTTGTCGCGGGTCGCCGAAATCAGCTCGCTGATGATGCGCAGTGTGACATGCGCCTCGCCGCCCTTCATCTCGGCCGAGACGATATCGGCCTTGTCGATGCCGACGAAGGAGGACTGGATCTTTTCCGCCTTGGCCTCGCGCTCGCCGATGGCGGCGACAAAACCGTCGAAAACCTCGCGCGACAAAAGGTTCTTCAGCGTTTTGCGGTCGCCGTCGGCATAGGCCATGACGATCATTTCATAGGCCATCTTGGCGCCGTCGACGAAACCCTTCGGATCGAAGGACGGATCATTGTCCTTGATCGCGCGCAGGCCCTTGTTGAGATCGGTGTCCGGCTTGGCGAAAGCGTCGATCGCCGTATAGGCGTCGGCCGGCGCCGGCTCGCCCGGCAGCCGCTTGCGCGGCAGCGAAACGACATTCTCGGGCTTCTGCGTGGCGTCCTTGTCGGTGCGCGGCGCCGTGTAGGGATCGAAGGGCGGCCGCTCGCTACCGGTCCGACGGCCCAGCACGTTGCGCAGCTGGAAGAAGATCACCACCGCCGCGACTAGGAAGAAAATCGTGCCGAAGTCGAAGAATCCCATATCTTCCGCCAATCAATCCCTGCCTCGAGGCCGGACCATCCGGCCCAACGGGCCGCGGTCGCATAGCGTTCAACATTCAAAGCATATAGAACGCAAGGTGCAATCATTCAAATCAATGGCAGGCATACCTATCTAACAGCCTCAGTGCCAGCGGCGATTGGCCGCCGACGGGCAAAACATCCAAACGATCGGTCAAGACTTGCGCATTTCGCTGCTTCCCTTTTTTCTTCTCGCCCTGCCGCTGCTGGAAATCGCCGGTTTCGTCATCGTCGGCCGCGAGGTCGGCGCGCTGGCGACGGTCGGCCTGGTGCTGGCGTCGAGCATTGCCGGTGTGCTTTTGCTCAGGCACCAGGGTTTCGGCGTCATGGCGCGGGTGCGCGCCGAGATGGACGCCGGCCATGATCCCAGCCGCCATCTTGCCCACGGCGCCATGATCGTGGTCGCGGCGATCCTGCTGATCATCCCCGGCTTCATCACCGACATTATCGGCCTGCTGCTGTTCCTGCCGCCGGTGCGCGATCTCGCCTGGCGCCGGTTCAAGGGCCGCATCGTCGTCGCCACCGATTTCTCGGCCGGCGGTTTTCGCGGCCGCCAGCGCGACAAGGTCATCGACCTCGACGACGGCGACTATTCGCGCGAGGACGATTTCAAGCGCGGCCCGGACCACAATTCGCCGTGGCGGCGGCTGAAGGATGATTAGGTCCCGGTTGCAACCTGTTCCCGAACGTTAGCGCTGCCCCTCATTGCCCTGCCGGGCATTTCTCCCCGTAAACGGGGCGAAAGAAGCTGGCCGCGACGCCGGCGCCATCCTTGCAACGTTGACAATTGGCGAAATCGGCGAGAACAGCGCCCCTCGCCCCGTTTACGGGGAGAGGATGCCGGCAGGCAGGTGAGGGGCGGCGCTGGCCTCAAAACGATTTCTCAAACGCCAAGTCGAAGCCACACCAGCCTCAAGCCAATCCCCTTCCGGCCGCAAGGCGGCAAACCTTGTCTTGTCCTGTTGGCCATGCTAGCCAACGCCCGATTTCAATTCGGTCAGCAAGGCTGCCCAGGGGAAAAGGATTTAGGCTCATGGCCAGCAATGATGACGCGCCAGCCGGCGCGGCCAACGGAAACGGCAACACGGCGGCGCAGCCGTCGCTCAACGTGCTCGCCCAGTATGTGAAGGACCTGTCCTTCGAAAGCCCCGGCGCGCCGAACTCGCTGCGCGGCCGCGACAAGGCTCCCGGCATCGCCATCAACGTCAATGTCAACGCCAACCCGCTTTCCGACAAGCAGTTCGACGTCAATCTGACGCTGAACGCCAAGGCCTCCTTCGACCAGGAAGTGCTGTTCAACGTCGAGCTGGTCTATGGCGGCGTCTTCGCCATTTCGGGCTTCCCGCAGGAGCACATGCTGCCGATCCTGTTCATCGAATGCCCGCGCCTTTTGTTCCCCTTCGCCCGCCAGATCATCGCCGAAGCCACCCGCAATGGCGGCTTCCCGCCGCTGATGCTCGACCCGATCGATTTCGCGCAGATGTTCCAGCAGAAGATCGCCGAAGACCAGGCCGCGGGGAAGGTTCAGGTGAGCTGAGGCTCGGCCTTGATGGATTGCTCGAAAAACCCGGCCTCGCGCCGGGTTTTTTGTTTGGGGGCGCCACCCCTCGACCTCGTCATCCACGGGCGGAGCAAGGAGCGCAGCGGCGCAGACCCCTGGAGCTGCTCCGCAGCCCAAGGGATCCATGCCGGGACTCTGAAGCTGTCGCCACGGCCCAGAATTCTGCACCGCTGCATCCGTCGGCAAGGTCGCGGCATGGATCCTCGGGTCTCCGCGACGCCGCTACGCGGCTGCTCCGCCCGTGGATGACGAAGGGAGGAGGCCGCCCTCCCTCTATGCGGAGCGCCGCACAACTCCTGCGGATTCCAGAACACTCCCCAAACTCACCCCCCTCTATCATCAGCCCCTCAGGCAAAGGCGTCCCGGCGGTCGCAGCCGCCCCCGCGTTGGCGATTCGTCGGGACGAATTCTTTCTGTGCATGCCGATTTCCCAAAACCGCTAGGCACTTTTGGGCGGCATGCACCAACAATCAGGGGAACGACGATGAAATTCATGCTGACCGACCGCAAACTGCACCCGCGGGCCAAGCCCGTCGCTAACGATTTCAAAAAGGGCGGCATCAATCGCCGCGAATATTTTGCTCTCATGGCCGGCCTCGGCGTCAGCGCCGCCGGCGCGCTGGCGCTGGGCGGCTTGACCGCGACCCCGGTCCGCGCCGCCGAACCCAAGAAGGGCGGCACCTTGCGCGTCGCCATGAACGTCAAGGGTTTCAAGGACCCACGCACTTTCGACGGCGTCGAAATGTCCAACGTCGCCCGCCACTGCAACGAATATCTGGTACGCTGGAACACCGATTTTTCCTTCGAGCCCTGGCTTCTGGAAAAATGGGAGATGAGCGACGACGCCAAGACCCTGACGCTGCATGTCCGCAAGGGCATTTCCTGGTCGAATGGCGATGCCTTCAACGCCGACGATGTCGTCCACAACCTCACCCGCTGGTGCGAGGCCGGCGTCGCCGGCAATTCGGTCGCCGCGCGCATGGGCGCTCTGGTCAATGCCGACACCAAGAAGGTCGTCGATGGCGGCATCGAGAAGGTCGACGACTTCACCATCAAGCTCAATCTGCCCAAGCCCGACATTTCGCTGATCGCCGGCATGGCCGACTATCCCGCTTTGATCATGCACCGCTCCTATGACGGTGGCGGCGATCCGATGAAGGCGCTCGCCATCACCACCGGCCCCTGCGAACTGGTGAAATGGGACGCCGAGACGGGGGCCGAGGTGAAGCGCAAGGACAAGCCCTGGTGGAAGGGGCAATTCTGGCTCGATGGCATCCAGTGGATCGACTACGGCTCCGACCCCAACGCTATGCTGTCGGCCTTCGAATCGGGCGAGATCGACACCGACCACGAAACCGCCACCGACGCCGTCTCGCAGACCGACAAGATGGGGCTGAAGAATTCCGAGATCGCCACCGGCTCCACCATCGTCGCCCGCTTCAACATCGGCAACGCGCCCTATGACGACGTCAAGCTGCGCCGCGCCGCCCAGCTCGCCGTCGACAATGCCGCCGTGCTGCAGCTCGGCCTCGACGGCCGCGGCAAACCCGCCGACAACCACCATGTCGGCCCCATGCACCCCGAATATGCCGATATCGGCCCGGCCAAGCGCGACATGGAGGAGGCGAAGAAATTGCTCGCGGCCTCCAGCAAGGCGGACCATGAATATGAGCTGATCTCGGTCGACGTCGAATGGCAAAAGAGCACCGGCGACGCGATTGCAGCGCAGATGCGCGAGGCCGGCCTCAAGATCAAGCGCACCGTGCTGCCCGCCGCCACCTTCTGGAACGACTGGAGCAAATATCCCTTCTCGTGCACCGAATGGCTCGGCCGCCCGCTCGGCGTCCAGGTGCTGGCGCTGGCCTACAAATCGGGCGCTGCCTGGAACGAAAGTGCCTACGCCAGCAAGGAGTTCGACGACCTCCTCAACAAGGCGCTCGCCACCCCCGACGCCAAGGCGCGCAAGGAGATCATGGCCGGCATCGAGAAGAATCTGCGCGATTCCGGCATCATCATCCAACCCTACTGGCGCTCGGTGTACCGGACCTATCGCAAGGGGGTGGAAGGCTGCGAGCAGCACCAGGCGCTGGAACAGCATTTTGAGAAGGTGTGGATTGAGGGGTGAGGCCGAGCGCTGTTCTTCCCTTCTCCCCTTGTGGGAGAAGGTGGATTGCCGCGAAGCGGCAAGACGGATGAGGGGTGCGTGACGGAGTGAGGCGTTGGTGTTTACGGCTTTGGTTCCGTGACGTTTGACGGTATCGCCAAGCTGGAGCACCCCTCATCCGTCTCGGCGCTGCGCGCCGATCCACCTTCCCCCACAAGGGGGGAAGGCAAGGCCGAGTCAGCGCCCCAGCCCCCAACATTTCATGTACGAGGCAAAGCGTGCGGTCCCAGTCGGTGGACCGCTGCCGCCGCAGGGCGCATGGTTGCGCTGTCGCTGGCCACTCAATGGGCGCTGGTGCTTGAGAGTGTCAGCGTGCTCCCGCCCCTCCGGGAGCAATGCAAATGGAAGACCCCACCGGGCCGCCACTCACTTTCCATGCGTTGCGAAGGGCGTTCCAGACATCCATTGCCGAACACCTCATCCCCGAGGCGCAATGGGCGGACCACTGCAAGGCCCTGCTGCGCGAACGCACGGGCAGGGCGCATGTCGACAGCGGCCTGGTCAACTGGATTGTTCGCGGTGAGATGACCGGGCGCATGCAGCGGCAGGGAAGTGGCCGGCGCGCATGCCGGTGAAGACAATTGCCTGAGTCCCGCGCCGGCCACTGGCGACCTGATAAGAGGTCCGCCGCCCGATTGGTGTAGCTGGCGGTGCGAGCACGATCAACCAAGCCGGGCCGTTGGTACGGTTTCGTACAAACGCTGCTGTAATCGTGGGAGAACCGATCGGCTGGAAGCCCGCAACGCTCTAGCGTGGGCAGCCAGATATCGGACAGGGCATTGCCGTCACGGCCGAAAGCTTCTCGCGCCTGTTCAGCGTTGGCTTTGCATAGATTTTTTTCACGGACGGTTCCCCAATGCCCGGCGCCAAATGACGCTGGGGTCCACCTGATGTCAATACGGGCGCGGACATGCCTCGGGGCGGACCATCGCGGAAGTCAGCGCTGCCCCTCATCTGGCTGCCGCCACTTCGTCGTTCGAAAAGCCAAGCAGTTGGCTTTTCGTCCGCTGCGCGGACCACTCCTCAACTCCCCGTAAATGGGGCGAAGGGCGCCGTCATCGCCGGTTTCGCCAATCGCCAACCTTGCAGAAGGGGCGCGGCGACGCGGCCAGCTTCTTTCGCCCCGTTTACGGGGAGAAATGCCCGGCAGGGCAATGAGGGGCAGCGCCGACGCTCGTCTTCCGTCGCGGATATCGACGGCAGCGTTCAGCGCTACCGCTCGCCCCTCACCAGCGTCCAGATCCAGCCGACAAAAGTCAGCACCAGGAACGGATAACCGGCGGCGGGCAGGGGCGCCGAGGTCGGCAGCAAGGGCGCGCCCCACAGGATCATGCCAGCCGAGACGACAAACAGCACGGCGGCCACGAGCGCGGTGAGCCGCATCCACAGCGCAAAAGTCTTCGGCGCGCTGACCATGACCAGTGCCGCCGCCCACAGCGTGATGCCGCCGACATAGGAGGGCACGCTGGCCTCCAACCCCGCCGCATTGCCGGCCAGCAGCAGCGTCTCGCCGGCCAGGAAGGTCAGGAAGCCCGCGGCGACGCAGTCATTGCCCAGCCGCTGGTATTTCATGGTGAGCAGCGCGGTGGCGACCACCAGCGCCGCGCCGTCGATCGTCCAGAGCGTTTCGCGCAGCGGAGCGCTGGCAACGAAAGTGCCGGCGAGGCCGAAGGCGCCGCCGATGGCGAGGCCGACAGAGGCGGCGGTGTCTGATGTGGTGCGCATGCGATGTCTTCCCAGGCTAGAGAGAGGATACTGTGAGGAACGTCTTTTATTCAAGAACTTGCGCTTAAGATTGCCAGAAGCACACCACAGTTTGGGCGCAGTCACCGGTAGCGTCTTGCCTTGCGATCAAACTCACCGCCAGCTATTCTCTCCAGCCGGGATTGAGGGGGAATGAGTTTGAGTATCGATGAGCTGCTCCGTTTGAAGGAGATCCTAGAAGCAAACGGACTGTCGAATCCTGAAAAGTTCTTTCGCCCCAGCAAAAGTAATTTTGATCGTCTGGTCGAACTATTTTCCGCTATTGATCCACCAGACAGAGATTTAGTTTTTGATTTAGTCGCGTACTACGACATTATTAACCAGTATCGCGGTTATCTATTTAACCTTCTCTCAAGAGTATCTCAACTCCATCCCGAGAAGATTGCGCTTTTCCCTTTGGCGCCCTTCGATGACGAACGAATTAAGAGCGGAGACCATGTATTCTACGAACTGAAGTCTCTTTCTAGCCCAGATTTTGACGGCCGTTTCGAATTTTACGATGCCCCAGATTCGAAAGACCTCCTCAAAGCAAATTTGCCCAAATATGCGGTCGACGATTTTATCGGGACAGGGGAGCAATTTCTTGAAATGGTTGATCGAATGACATCTTTGCAGAAGGCTACGAAAATAACCGGTGCGATAGCAATTGCGGTTATGGAAGCAGGAAAGACTGCGATCGAAGCCCAGGGTATGGTTGTCGTTCACGAGGTATTGAAACGTAAGGCTATCGATGGCTATCTTCGAGACGCTGGAAAGGACATTAGTCTGTTCTATGCGCGATATGACGCGCTTGAGTCGCAACTAACGGTATCGCCGACCCAGAAGCGAGGCTGGCGAGGCAGCGAGGCCCTGATTTCCATGAAGAGGACTCCAAACAATACTCTTCCAATATTTTGGCATAGAGGAAAGAACCGAAATTGGCCCGCACCTTTTCCCCGTTAAAAATCTCAAGGGAGCAGTTTCTGCTGCTTCGATCCGTTGCCCTAAGGCAGGGGCTGCCGTCAGAATTGCTCCATTCGGCAACGGGGATTATGACGCTGACTCAGGATATGATAGCGCAATCTTACTTTCGCTCTGTCGGCGGCAAGCTGACGCTTACATCGCTTGGTGCGAGAGCGTTGCGCAGATATGCCGGCGGAAAGGTTCCTTTGATAGATATAGACCAACGTTGGTTGCTTGCGGAAACTGAGGCAAACTGCCAGTATCGAATTGGGAGCTCGCTTGCTCAACAAGTGGCAAAGCGCGTTAGTGGTGGCGTATGAGCCCAAAGCTCATCCGTCGGTACGTCGAGTCGACGTGCAAGATTGAACGTGACATCAAGCCGTTGGCACACCTTCGGCTCACAGGAGCTCACCTCTCGGTGTGCCAATGCTCCTTCGTCGCAAATATTGCTTCGCAATAACGATAATGGTAACGCCGCGGGCTCCCCACCTTGCCATACTTTGAGCTTCCTTCGCGAAACATCAATGTAATTTTCGACGGTCTGACCGAAGCTCAGAAGGTCGCTTTGTCGAAATATGATGCACTGCTCTCTGACCGACAGCTACCGATTATTTATTCGCCCGTTCATCTCTGTCAAATTGTGGGAGTCGATCCTCAATATCTATTTGCGGTATCAAACGAGCCCAGACGCTTCTACAGAGGGTTCTCTATTCCGAAGCGGAACGGTGGAAAGAGGTTTATACAGGAACCCCTGCCTCTTCTAAAGGCGGTACAGCGTTGGCTCTTGGCCAATATTTTGGATAACGTAAGCGTCAGCGCTTTTGTAAAATCATATAGAAAGCACTCAAATTTAAAACAAAATGCGCGGTTCCATATTGGCCAGGACTTTGTATTCAAATTAGATTTAGAAAGTTTTTTTGACAGAATAAAAGAGAGCGCCGTGGTCGATGTTTTCTACTCGGCTGGATATACGAAAGAGCTGTCAATATTTCTGTCCAAGCTGTGTGTATCTCAAGGGCACCTCTGTCAGGGCTCTCCGACAAGCGGGGCGATAAGCAACATCGTACTATTCGAATTTGATCATAAACTATTCGAATTTTGTAGAGAACGAACTTTTAGGTATACGAGGTATTCGGACGATATCACTATATCTGGAAAATTAGGCGCGGATGTCAACTTTCATGAGATTCTTTGGTTCGTATCTGAGTTGGCTATCGGTTACGGGCACAAGATTAATAAGGGGAAGAGCCAAGTTTTATACCGCCACAATCGTCAGAAGGTAACCGGCATCGTTGTGAACCAGAAGTTAGCGGTAGCCAGACCCATAAGGCGAAGATTTCGTCAGGAAGTATTTTACTTCGAAAGATATGGGCCTAGAGGCCACGCTCAGCGCATAGGTGAACGGTTGGATCAATGCGTGGCGCGGCTGATAGGACAGGCAAGCCATCTGCTGTTCGTGAGGCCTGACGACGAGTTTGTTCGAGACAAAAAGGAGCTACTTCTTAGGGTTCGCAGACAAATGGATGCTGATCCGCAACACAGTCTTGATCTAGGCGACATCCCCCTTTAGGCCACACGGGTTTTCCCCTCAATCGCCCATCTTCAGCGCCTGGATAAACGCCTCCTGCGGAATATCCACCTTGCCAAACTGGCGCATCCGCTTCTTGCCTTCTTTCTGCTTGTCCAGCAGCTTGCGTTTGCGCGAGACGTCGCCGCCGTAGCATTTGGCTGTCACGTCCTTGCGCAGCGCCGAGATGGTTTCGCGCGCGATGACCTTGCCGCCGATGGCGGCCTGGACCGGGATCTTGAACAGATGGTTGGGGATCAGCTCCTTCAGCTTCTCGACCATCTGCCTTCCGCGCTTTTCCGCCGCCGTGCGGTGCACCAGCATGGACAGCGCATCGACCGGCTCCTCATTGACCAGGATCGACATCTTGACGAGGTCGCCCTCCTTGTAGTCGGTCAGGTGGTAGTCGAACGAGGCGTAGCCTTTTGAAATCGACTTCAGCCGGTCATAGAAATCGAACACCACTTCGTTGAGCGGCAGATCGTAGGTCAGCATGGCGCGCTTGCCGACATAGGAGAGGTCGGCCTGGATGCCGCGTCGGTCCTGGCAGAGTTTCAATATGCCGCCGAGATAGTCGTCGGGGGTCAGGATGGTGGCGCGGATCCACGGCTCCTCGATCGACGCGATCTTCACCACGTCGGGCATGTCGGCCGGGTTGTGCAGCTCCTTCTCCGTGCCGTCATTGAGCTGCAGCCGGTAGACGACGGATGGCGCGGTGGCGATCAGGTCGAGGTTGAACTCGCGCTCCAGCCGCTCCTGGATGATTTCAAGATGCAGCAGGCCGAGGAAGCCGCAGCGATAGCCGAAGCCGAGCGCGGCACTGGTTTCCATCTCATAAGAGAAAGACGCGTCGTTGAGGCGCAATTTGCCGACGGCGGCGCGCAGATCCTCGAAATCGGCGGCGTCGACCGGGAACAGGCCGCAGAACACCACCGGCTGCGCCGGCTTGAAGCCGGGCAGGGCCTTTGCCGTCTGGCGCTTGTCTTCGGTGATGGTGTCGCCGACGCGGGTGTCGGCCACTTCCTTGATCGAGCCGGTGAAGAAGCCGAACTCGCCGGGGCCAAGCTCGTCGACATTGATGCGGGCCGGCGTGAACACGCCGGTGCGCTCGACCAAATGTTTTGCGCCGGTGCCCATCATGCGGATGGTCTGGCCCTTTTTCAGCACGCCGTCGATGACGCGCACCAGCACGATGACGCCGAGATAGGCGTCGTACCAGCTGTCGACCAGCATCGCCTTCAGCGGTGCGGTCGCATCGCCCTCGCGCGGCGGCGGCAATTGATGGACGATGGCTTCGAGCACGTCGGGAATGCCAAGGCCGGTCTTGGCCGAGATCAGCACGGCGTTGGACGCGTCGATGCCGATCACCTCCTCGACCTGCTCGCGGATGCGCTCGGGCTCGGCGGCCGGCAGGTCGACCTTGTTCAGCACCACGACGATCTCGTGGTTGTTGTCGATCGCCTGGTAGACATTGGCCAGCGTCTGCGCCTCGACGCCCTGGGAAGCGTCGACGACCAGCAGCGAGCCCTCGCAGGCGGCAAGCGAGCGCGACACTTCATAGGCGAAGTCGACATGTCCGGGCGTGTCGATGAGGTTGAGGATATAGTCCTCGCCATTGTTGGCGCGGTATTTCAGCCGCACCGTCTGCGCCTTGATGGTGATGCCGCGCTCGCGCTCGATATCCATCGAGTCCAGCACCTGTTCCTTCATGTCGCGCAGCTCCAGCCCGCCGGTGGACTGGATCAGCCGGTCGGCAAGCGTGGATTTGCCATGGTCGATATGGGCGACGATGGAGAAATTGCGGATGTGGTCGAGGGGCGTGCTCATCCGCGCGCTTTAGCAGGGGCGGAAAGCTGCGGCAAGCGGCGGCCTTTGCCGACCGATTCGGCCGACCATTTCTGCCGAATTGCGGGAATATCGATAAACTTTAACCATATGCATTAGAGCATAATTTTAGACTCGCATGTTAGCTCTGCAAGATATTGCGTTGAAAGGGCCGAAAATGCGGGGGATTGCAGTCAGGTTCATGGAGTCGCGCAGCGGCTCGATCGTGCCATTGTTCTTTCTCATGCTGGTGCCGATTATATCCGCGGTCGGCTTCTCGGTCGACTATACCAGCGCGATCCAAACCCGGTCCAACCAGCAGCAGGCGCTGGATGCCGCGCTGCTGTCGATCACCACCATGGACACCACCTCGACGCTGGCGCAGCGCCAGACGGCGCTGCAGGATTCCTTCATCGCCAATGGTGGCCAGGGCACTGCGACGCTGAACAGTTTTGTGGCTGGTACCACCACCGCCGCCGCCACCGGCCAGGCCTCGGCAAGTTTCGCCATGCCGACCATTTTCATGAAGATCGCCAGGATCGACTCCGTGCCGATTGCCGTCGCGTCTGCGGTCAGCAAGCCGCCGGCGCTGGTCAATGCGACCTTCAAGATCAGCAAGGTGTCGGGCTGGTGGAACAAGACGATGACGCTCTACGGCACCCAATTTGGAGCGGCGGCGGCCAAGCCGCTGATGTCTATCGAGTATGCCTATAACGGCTTCGGGGATCCGAAGGGCTACGGCACCACGAATGTGTATACGATCACCAACAATGGTGGCGCCGACATCAAGACGCTCGTCCAGTCGCAAGTTTGCACCACCGCCAGCGTGACCACGTTCACCGGTCAGCCCGCCGATGCGATCCTCCAGACCAGTGGTAACAGGAAATATTCGACAACCTGCGTCAACACCATGTATCCGGCCAACGGCACTGGCGCGGCGATCGATGTCAGCCAGATGGGTGGCCTCTCTCTGCAGATGTACGTGCCATCGGGCAACCCGCAATACCTCAAATCGGACGATGCGAGCACCTCCAACCGACTCTATAGCGGGGTGGACGCGAACTCTCTGGTCGAGACCACGACCGGGACGAAGGTCGACATCTTCGCCATCGTGCCTTGTGGCGTCACCAGCTATCAAGCCTGGGAGGACGGTGGCACAACGGTGCCGACTCCGTCCTCAAATGCCGACTTTTTCTACAACGTCACCGGCAAGTGCGACTTCAACAAGCGGCCCTCGGATACAGCGCTGACGCAGTAAGAACGCTGCCTTTCCCTTCTCGCACAAAGGGCGAAGGGCGGGCGAGGCCAGTGACTCGCCCCGGGCGGTGGACCGGCGCGTAGCGCCGAGACGGATGGCTGGACGGATCGCTACGTCTGGCTAATCTGGCGCAATGCCGCATCAAACCGTCACCCCCGCCAAACGTAAATTTGCTCGTTCGCTCCGGCGCGACATGACGGAAGCGGAAGGCAAGCTCTGGCAGGAGCTGCGCGACCGCAGGCTCGACCGGATAAAATTCCGGCGCCAGGCTCCTATCGGAAAATACATTGCCGATTTCGTTTGCCCCGAAGCTGGGTTGATCATCGAAATCGACGGCAGCCAGCATGCGGAATCGGATACTGACCGGATGCGTAAGGCCGAGCTGGAGGCAAAGGGCTTTCGCGTTCTGCGTTTCTGGAACGACGATGTCCTGACAGACATCGACGCCGTCTGCGACACCATCATCGCTTATGTGCGGGACACGAGTCTCCAGCCTTGGCGGTAGGAGCGCGGTTTTCCCTTCTCCCCTTGTGGGAGAAGGTGGATCGGCGCGTTAGCGCCGAGACGGATGAGGGGTGTTCCAGCGGAGTGAGGCGTTGGCGTTCCCTGGAGCACCCCTCATCCGACCTCGCTACGCGAGGCCACCTTCTCCCACAAGGGGAGAAGGAAGAGGCGCCTTGCGGGCCTGGGTCGGCATGGCCTAGCCTGCGGTCGATATCCATCAGCTCCTGGAGAAGAACGCGATGTCAGACCCCGTGCTGCGTGTGTCCATCTTGCGCTGCGATGCCACGAAGTTTGCGCTGTTGCGAGAGATGATGCTGGAGGCGGAGGCAGATCTTCGGCCCGGCATCGAGGCCATGCCAGGGCTGCTCACCTTCTACGCCGGCGCCGACGAGGCGACATTGTCGCTGATCAACACCAGTGTCTGGGACACGCTGGAGCACGCCAGGCAGCTCGATACCTTCCAGCCCATGCTGGATGCTGGAAAGCGATTTGTCGCCGAAGGCGCAAGGTTTGAGCGGCCGATCATGCACTACACATCACTGTGGTGTTTTGGGCCGCGCGCATAAGTCTGGCGGTATAGCTGCATCTTTCCCTTCTCCCCTTGTGGGAGAAGGTGTCGCCGAAGGCGACGGATGAGGGGTGTTCCAGGGAACGCCAACGCCTCACTCCGCTGGAACACCCCTCATCCGTCTCGCCGCTGCGCGGCGATCCACCTTCTCCCACAAGGGGAGAAGGAAGAAGGTGCCATGATCACAAACCGGTGAGCGCTGTAACGAAGCGGCCGACGGCAGCGAAGTGGGGGAATGACCGGCGCATCGCAGCGCCGTCCCACACGGAGCCAGCCGATGCCGAGAGCCACAAAATTCGCCGCATTGTCCAGCCTGGGTGCGCTGGCGCTCGCCGCCTCGCTCGGTGCCGCTGCAGCGCAGCCGCTCAGCGTCGTCGAGCTGTTCACCAGCCAGGGCTGCTCGTCCTGCCCGCCGGCCAACGCCAACCTCATCAAGGTCAAGGACCAGCCCGGCGTTCTGGCACTGTCCTTCAACGTCACCTACTGGGATTATCTCGGCTGGAAGGACACTTTTGGAAAGCAGGAATTCACCCAGCGCCAGGTTTCCTACGAACCGCCGCTCGGCCATGACGGCCCGTTCACGCCGCAAGTGGTGGTCAACGGCCATGCCGATGTCGTCGGCGCCGCACCGGGCGAGATCGAGCATCTGATCGCGGCGACGGCCAAGACCGGCGGCCCCTCGCTGCAGCTTGGCGACGGCAAGGTCGCGATCGGCGCCGGTCCGGGCGGCAAGGCCGATGTCTGGCTGGTGCGCTACACCAAGGGCGTCGTGCAGGTGCCGGTGGCGCGCGGCGAAAACACCGGCCGCACGCTGCCGCATGCCAATGTCGTGCATGCGCTGACAAAACTCGGCAGCTGGACCGGCGGCGCCACCGCCTATGCGCTGCCCGCCGCGTCCGGGGGCTTGAGCACCGCCGTGCTGGTGCAATCGCCGGGCGGCGGACCGATCCTGGCCGCCGCGACCAACTGATCATCCCTTTTATCGCGCGGGGCCGTGGAACGCGGCAACGCATCACCCGGCCCGCTTCCGCGCGCCAAAACCCAAGGAGACTCTCATGACCAAGTACCTGACCCTGCCGGCGCTCGCCTTCGCGCTTTCGGCCGCCGTTTTCGTCGCCGGCGCCCGCGCCGACGACACGACCAACGCGATGAAGCCTGCCAATGCGATGACCACCGACGCGATGAAGCCGGCGACAGATGCCATGAAGCCCGCGACCGACGCGATCAAGCCGGCGGACCCGATGGCCACCAATTCGATGAAGCCCGCTGCGGATGCCATGAAGCCGGCGGCGGACGCCATGAAACCGGCGACCGATGCGATGAAGCCGGCAACGGATGCCACCGCCAACTGAGATTGATTGGCCCGTGGCCTTCTGTCCCTGGCGGGCTCCCTGTCCAGCCGGGGACAGTTGATGGAGCATCGCACGAATGTGAGGCTGCGCCGCAACTCGCGCATCGCGCCATCGTAGCTGATCCAGTAGACTGATCCCAAATGGAAGCCATGAGGAGTGCAACCATGACCAATACCAAGAACCGTTCAACCGGCTTTGTCAGAGGCGCGCTGGCGGCGATGGCCCTTGCCGCCGCGGGCGCCGCTTTCTGGCTGACACCGGCCGTCTCGGCGGAAGACGCCGTGGTCATCCCGCCGCCGGCGCTCGACGAAAAGGCAGCTCCGGGCAGCGAGACGGCGATCTTCGCCGGCGGCTGCTTCTGGGGCGTGCAGGGCGTGTTCCAGCACGTCAAGGGCGTCAGCCAGGCCGTCTCCGGCTACACCGGCGGCGCCAAGGATGACGCCGTCTACGAGACCGTCGGCACCGGCCGCACCGGCCATGCCGAATCCGTCGAGATCACCTACGACCCGTCGAAGGTCACCTACGGCCAGCTGCTGCAGGTCTATTTCTCGGTCGCCCACAATCCGACGCAGCTCAACTATCAGGGCCCGGATTCGGGCACCCAGTACCGCTCGACGATCTTCGCCGAAAACGACGCGCAGAAGAAGATCGCGCAGAGCTACATCGACCAGCTCGACAAGGCCAAGCTCTATGCGGCACCGATCGTCACCACGATCGAGACCGGCAAGACCTTCTACCCGGCCGAGAATTACCACCAGGACTTTCTGACGCTGAACCCGACCTATCCCTACATCGTCTACAACGACCTGCCCAAGGTGGCGAACCTGAAGCAGCTGTTCCCGGCGCTGTACAGCGACAAGCCGGTGCTGGTGCTTTCGGCGAGCAATTGATGAGGGCTGGTTATCTCCCCCCTTGAGGGGGAGATGTCGCCAAAGGCGACAGAGGGGGTCGGTTCGACCGGGTGCTAGCCTCATCTGCCGCAAGGAGGTCTCATCCAGTCGAACCGACCCCCTCTGGCCTGCCGGCCATCTCCCCCTCGAGGGGGGAGATTTGCGCGCTACATGCCGCCGGCCTTCATCGCGTCGCACGACACATCGGGATTCATGTCGGCGAAAGTGCCGGTCGGGTTCTTCTTCCAGGCCCAGACATGCAGCTCATAGAAGGCGCCCAGGCCATAACGGTTGGGCGTGCTGTTGAAGTTGAACAGCTGCCCCTCGAGCGAGGCCGGGCCTTTCGATGTGATGTACTCGACCGCCACCAGCTTCTGCGTGCCGTCCGCCATCGGCTCGTACATCACCGCTTCCGGCTTCGCCAGATCGACCGCATCGTCTTTCAGGTAGGCCGCGTTGACATAGTGGATGCCCATGGCGCCGCCGGTGATGCCGCTGGCGCAAGGGATCGGCGCATAGCCTTCGGCGGTCGCCATCGCCACATTCTCGAAACGGCTGTTGGCTGCCCGCACTTTCTCATCCAGCGCGCCCGTATCATGGGCATTTGCCGCCGTGGCCGCGATCGACAGGATCGACAGGTTGATGAGGTGTTTGGTCCACAGATGGATGTTCATTTTCTCTCCTCGTTGTTGATGCGCGGGAGCAGCCGCTCCCGCTGCGACGTTGGGTGGCTGCGCGTATCAGTGGTTCCGGGTGAAGTCCCAGTATTGCGGCAGCTCCTCGAGCTCCGGCAGGCCGATATCGCGTCTCAGATAGTCGTCCTGCGGAGGCAACCGGCGCCGGTTCTTGCGCAATGGTGCGAACAGCAGCGAGGCAAGCCGCCGGAGAATCCGGCCCAGTAGCGGGCCTCGTCCGACTGGTCTCGAACCCGCCAACACCTCGCCGAGCGAGTTGTCAGGCAAGCCGCCACCGCTGCGAAGGGCAGCTGGATGGTCATGGTCGGGATCAACGGTAAAAGTAAGGGTCAAGGACCCGCACCTCCGTGATCTTGTCGACCGGGAGCGAATTCTTCTGCGCCGTGCTGCGGATCGCCTCGGGCGACGGCGCATCATAGATGCAGAAGCTCTGCTTCTTGTCGGGCGAGACGAAGGACTGCACCCAGGTCACGCCTTTTTCGGCGTTGCGCATGATGACGCCGCCCAGCGCATCGGCGCCGGCATCGTTCATCGGTACGCTGAGGCCATTTGGAAATGTGCGTTCAACTACATAGCGAGGCATATCGGTTTCCCTTTTGTGTTGATTGACGCTCGATCTGAGCGCGGCCGGACATTGATCACGCTCGCAAAGGGCGCACATCGGAACCTTTCCCTATATTTTGTGGGAAGATTCCCTATATTGGCGGCGTTATGTGGAGAATGGCACCGGAATGTGTGGAGGGTCACATTTCCGGGCAAGCGCCTTGGACAGTCGTGGCGGATGTCCAGCGCAGCGGTGGAACCGACCCCATTTGAGCGATGACGATGCTTCTGGAACGGCAGGCGCAGCTGGCGCAACTCAACGAACTTTTGGCGGAAGCCGGCCGCGGCCGCGGCCGCGTCGCGGCGTTGTCGGGCGAGGCGGGAGCCGGCAAGTCGGCGCTGGTCGAAGCCTTTACCAGCCGCGCCGGGCCAGATGCGCGCATCTTCCGCAGCGCTTGCGAGGACCTGTCGATACCCGACCCGCTCGGGCCTCTCTACGATCTGGCGCGCGAGGCGCAATGGGCGATGCCGCAGGCGGTCGACGCCCGGCGGGGACAGCGGCTGCCGCTGTTTTCCGATGCGATGGAGGTTTTCGAGGCAAGGACGGGTGCGACGCTGCTGGTGATCGAGGACCTGCACTGGGCCGATGACGCGACGCTCGACTTCGTCCGTTTTCTCGGCCGCCGCATCGCCAGCACCCACATCCTGCTGCTGCTGACGGCGCGCACCGACCGCAGCGAGGGACAGGCGCGTGTGCGCCGGGCGCTGGGTGAAATCCCGTCGGGCAGCGTTGCGCGCATCGACGTGCCGTTTCTGAGCGAAGCGGCCGTGGTGTCGCTTGCCGCCGCCGTCGGCCGCGACGGCGACGCCATCTACCGGGCGACGGCCGGCAACGCCTTTTTCGTCACCGAATTGCTGAGCGCCGAAAATGAGACGGCACTGCCGGCCAGCGTGCGCGACGCCGTGGTCGCGCGCGCCGATCGCCTGTCTGCCGGTGCCCGCTCGATGCTTGGTGCGGTGTCGGTGTTTCCAAGGCGCGCGGACGCCTGGGCCTTGCAGGGCCTGTGCGGCGTGGCCGCCGCCGGCCAGCTGGCAGAATGCGTCTCGAATGGCCTGCTGGACGATCTGGGCGATGTGTATGCTTTCCGGCACGAAATCGCCCGCCGCGCCATCGAGACGATGCTGACGACAAGCCAGCGGCGCGAGTTCAACCAGCGCGCCCTTTCCGCGCTGCTCGAAAGGGGCGAAGTCGCCACCGCCCGGCTGGTCCATCATGCGGTGGGCGCGCACAATCTGGAGGCGGTGCGCCAACTGGCGCCGGTCGCCGCCCGGGAGGCTTCCCGCGTCGGCGCCCATCGCGATGCCGCCGGCCATTACGAGGTCGCGCTGCGCCACGCGGACACCCTTCCGGCCGAAGAGCGCGCCTCGCTTCACGAGCATTATGCGTTTGAATGCCACCTTATCGGCCGCATCGCCGAGGCCATCGAGGCGCAGCAGCAGGCGCGCGCACTGCAGCGCGCGCTCGGCAACACGCTGAAGGAGGGAGACAGCCTCAGATGCCTGTCGCGGTTCGCCTATCTGATGGGCGACCGTCAGGCCGCCGACCTGTTCGGCGCCGAGGCCGTCGCGTTGCTGGAAACCGCGCCGGCCGGACCGGAGCTGGCCATGGCCTATTCCAATCTCTCGCAACTGGCGATGCTGGCCGAACGGCTTGACGAGGCCTTGTCGCTGGGCGCCAAAGCGATCAGGCTCGCCGAACAGGTGGACCGGCCGGACATCGTCTGTCACGCGCTCAACAATCTCGGCTCTGCCGAACAGTGGCTGGACGTGGCCAGCGGCCGGCTGCACCTTGCCCGCAGCCTCGAGATCGCGCTCGAGCAGAATTTTCAGGAACACGCGGCGCGCGCCTTCACCAATTGCGCCTGCAGCGAAATGAACCAGCTCGACTACAGCAAGGCTCAGGCCTTTCTCGATCGCGGCATCGACTATTGCGTCGAGAACGACCTCGCGACCTGGCGCGACTACATGCGCGGCGTGCGGGCGCAGTTGCTGCTGCGTTATGGACGCTGGGACGAGGCGGCGGACGAAGCGCTCGAAGTCATCACCAGCAGCCAGGCCGCCGCGCTGGTGCGCTATCCCGCTGTTGTGGCGCTGGCGAAATTGCGCTTGCGCCGCGGCGATCCCTCGGCCGAGCCGCTTCTGGCGGAAATGAACCAATTTCTGGAAAAAGGAGCAGAATTGCAGCGGCTGTTGCCCTATGCGGCCGTCATCGCCGAGCAGGCGTGGCTTGGGGCGGCAGAAAAGGATGAGGCGCTGCGGCTGATCGATCTGGCCGAGACCTTGTCACCGACGCGCGGCGCCTTTGCCGAACTGGCCTGCTGGCGGCAGCTGCTGGCCCCTTCCATCGACCAAGGCGACACATCGGATATGGCTGCTCCCTACCGGATGCTGTTGGCCGGCGACTGGCAAGGAGCGGCGGATGTCTGGGCCGGCATTGGCGCTCCCTTCGAGCGCGGCCTTGCCCTGGCTCAGGGCCACGAGGCGGCGCAGCGTTCGGCGCTGGAGATATTCGAAAGCCTTGGCGCTCAGCCGGCTGCCCAGCATGTGCGGGAGCTCATGCGGCGAAACGGCGTCATTCACATCGCCCGGGGACCGCGACAGACCACCCGTGCCAACAGCGCCGGCCTGACCCAGCGCCAGATGGAAGTGCTGCAGCTGATCGAGCGCGGCCTGTCCAACAAGCGGATCGCCGAGCATCTCACCATTTCGCCGAAGACGGTCGACCACCATGTCTCGGCGGTTTTGGGCAAGCTGGACGCGGTCTCGCGCGGCGAGGCCACGGCGGCCGCGCGCGACTCAGGGTTGATCTGAAAACAGCAATTCCAGGAAAAGTGGGACCCGGTTTTCCCGGGAAAAGCGCATAGCGCTTTCCCTTGGGAATTGCGTCAAAACGAAGAGATATCAGTCGTAAGTCAGGTCCGTCGCCTTGCCGCCGAACACCCGGTAGGCATAGAAGGAATAGAAGATGATGACCGGCAGCACCACGACCGTGCCGGCCAGGATGATGGCCAGGCTTTCGGTCGCCGACGCCGCCTGCCAAATGGTCAATTTGTCCGGCACCACATACGGATAGAACGACCAGGCGAGGCCGGCAAAGCCGAGCGCGAAGATGGCAGCCAGTGTCAGGAACGGCGTCAGCGCATGGCGGTCGTCGGGCTTCGGCAGGTGGAACGTCTGCCGCCACAGCCACAGGAACAAAAGCGCCGACAGGATCGGCAGCGGCGAGAGATAGAGCATCTGCGGCCAGACGAACCATTTGTCGAAGATTCGCGGGCTGGCGAAGGGCGTCGCCAGCGATACCGCCGCCATGCCGAGCGCGGTCAGCACCAGTGCGGTGCGCAGCCAGCGCACGGCTTTCTTCTGCAACTCACCTTCGGTCTTGTAGATCACCCAGGCGGCGCCCATCGCCGCATAGGCCGCGGCCAGGCAGAACGCCACCAGCGCACCGAACGCCATGCCGCCCAGGCCGACATCGAGGCCGAGCACATAGACGCCCAGCATATAGCCCTGGGCCAGCGAGGCGATGACCGAACCGAGGAAGAAGATGCGGTTCCAGCGATGCTTCTTGCCGCTCGGCACCTTGGCGCGGAAATCGAAGGCGACGCCGCGCAGGATCAGCCCGACCAGCAGCACGAAGACCGGAATGTAGAGCGCGGTCAGGATGACGCCATGCGCCAGGGGAAAGGCGACCAGGAGCAGGCCGACGGCCAGCACCAGCCAGGTCTCGTTGGCATCCCAGAACGGGCCGATCGCCGCGATCATCGTGTCCTGCTCGCTGTCCTCGGCGGCGGCGAACAGGATGCCGATGCCGAGGTCGAAACCGTCAAGAATGACATAGATCAGGATGGCGAGCCCCATCAGGCCGGCGAAGATGAGGGGGAGAGCGGTTGGCCAGTCGAAAGTCATGTCACTCTCCTGCGGCCGGTTGCGACATGGCCGTCTTCATCACGCCGGGCAGCGGTGAGGTGTCGCCATCTTTCGCCGCCTTCAGCGCCAGATGCACCAGCACGCCGAGATAGGCGATCAGCAACAGCACGTAGAGAATGAGGTAGACGGCTAAAGTCAGCGCGACATGGCTGCCCGCCACTGGGCCGACGGCGTCGGCGGTTTTCAGCACGCCCGTCACCAGCCAGGGCTGGCGGCCGATCTCGGTCGTATACCAGCCGGCCAGCGTCGCCAGCCAGCCCGACAACGCCATCGGCACCATCAGCATGGCGAGCGCCTTCGGCAGGCTGTGCCGGCGCTTGAGGAAGAAGGCGGCCGACCAGGAGACGGCGAGCATCAGAAGCCCGGTGCCAACCATGATGCGGAAGCTCCAGAACAGCGGGAAGACCGGCGGATGGTTGCCGGGATAGTCGTTGAGCCCTGGCACCACGCCACTGGTCGAGTGCCGCAGCACCAGGCTGGCGCCGTCGGGAATGGCGACCTCGAACCTGTTTTCCTTGGCCGCCTCGTCGGGCAGCGCGAACAGCACCAGCGGCACGTTGGGGCCGGTGTTCCAGTTGGCCTCCATCGCGGCGATCTTCTGCGGCTGGTGTTCCAGCGTGTTCAGCCCGTGCTGGTCGCCGGCAAAGATCTGGATCGGGATCAGGACCGCCGCGGTGAAGACGCCGGTGCGCAGCGCCTTCCACATCGATTCCGAACGGTCGCCGTTGAGATGACGCAGCGCCGACAGGCCGGCGATGAGGAACGATACCGTCAGACCCGAGGCGAGCAGCATGTGCACCAGCCGGTAGGGCATGGACGGGTTGAAGACAACAGCCCACCAGTCGACGGCATGCGCCACGCCGTCGCGTATCTCGAAGCCGGCCGGCGTCTGCATCCAGGAATTCAGCGCGATGATCCAGAAGGCGGACAGCGTGGTGCCGCCGGCCACCAGCACCGTCGCCAGCGTGTGGACACGGTTGGAGACGCGGCGGAAGCCGAACAGCATGATGCCGAGGAAGGCCGCTTCGAGGAAGAAAGCGGTGAGGATCTCGTAGGCCAGCAGCGGCCCGGCGATGTTGCCGACCTTTTCCATATAGCCCGGCCAGTTGGTGCCGAACTGGAAGCTCATGGTGACGCCCGACACCACGCCCATGGCGAAGGACAGCGCGAACACCTTCACCCAGGTGAAATAGGCGCGCATCCAGGCGGAATCATTGGTCGCGTTGTAGCGCAGCTTGAAGAACAGCAGCACCCAGCCAAGTGCAATGGTGATCGTCGGAAACAGAATATGAAACGAAATATTCGCGCCGAACTGGATGCGCGACAGTATGAGCGGGTCCATGGCGGGCTCCGGCTGCTGAAAGTACTGGCGGAGAGTAGGCTCGAAGCCGGTTCAGGTCAAAGCGGCGTCCTGCCGCGAGGCTGAACGCCACAGGACAATTTTGCCGGTTCATGCCGCGCATTGCGGCCGGTCCCCGCACTGGCTGTCCAGAACTGTCAGCAGCAACCATTGACTTCCGGTTGCACGCTCCGACATTCGGCCTATATCAGGGGACCTCTTTCAGGCAGCCGTTTTCAGCCATGCCCTCCATTCTGTCCATTTCCGGGGTCTCCAAGACCTACGCCACCGGTTTCACCGCGCTCAAGGAAGTCAATCTCGACATCCAGCGCGGCGAGATCTTCGCGCTTCTGGGGCCGAATGGCGCCGGCAAGACGACGCTGATCTCGATCGTTTGTGGCATCGTCAACCGCTCGACCGGCACCGTCACCGTCGACGGTCACGACATCAACAAGGACTACCGCGCCGCGCGCAGCCTGATCGGACTGGTGCCGCAGGAATTGACCATCGACGCTTTCGAGAGCGTCTGGGCAACTGTCAGCTACAGCCGCGGCCTGTTCGGCAAGCCGGCCAATCCGGCCTTCGTCGAGAAGGTGCTGCGCGACCTGTCATTATGGGACAAGAAAGACGCCAAGGCGATCACGCTGTCAGGCGGTATGAAGCGGCGGCTGATGATCGCCAAGGCGCTGTCGCATGAGCCGCGCATCCTGTTCCTCGACGAGCCGACCGCCGGCGTCGACGTCGAGCTGCGCCAGGACATGTGGGAGATGGTGCGCCGGCTGCGCGAGGATGGCGTCACCATCATCCTCACCACCCACTATATCGAGGAGGCCGAGGCGATGGCTGACCGCGTCGGCGTCATCAACCGCGGCGAAATCATCCTGGTCGAGAACAAGGCTGAGCTGATGCGCAAGCTCGGCCGCAAGCGGCTGGTGCTGGAACTGCGCAATCCGCTGACCGCCATTCCGGAAGCCTTCTCGCGCTACGCGCTGGAGCTGTCGCCGGATGGCGGGCAGCTGACCTACACCTATGACAACCAGGCCGAGCGGCCGGGCGTCGCCTCGCTGATCCGCGACCTCGAGGCATCAGGCATCCAGTTCCGCGACATCGACACGCAAAACAGCTCGCTCGAGGAGATCTTCGTCAATTTGGTGAGGAAAGACGCATGAACCTGCGTGCAGTCTGGGCCATCTACCGGATGGAAATGGCACGTGCTTTCCGCACCGTGCTGCAGAGCATCGTCTCGCCGGTCATCTCGACATCGCTCTACTTCGTCGTCTTCGGCTCGGCCATAGGCTCGCGCATCACCGAGATCGACGGCATCAGCTACGGCGCCTTCATCGTGCCGGGGCTGATCATGCTGTCGCTGTTGACGCAGTCGATCTCCAACGCCTCCTTCGCCATCTACTTCCCGAAATTCGTCGGCTCGATCTACGAATTGCTGTCGGCACCGGTCTCCTACCTGGAGATTGTCATCGCCTATGTCGGCGGTGCGGCCACCAAGTCGATCATTCTTGGCCTGATCATCCTCACCACCGCCTCGCTGTTCGTGCCGCTCACCATCTTGCATCCGTTCTGGATGCTCGCCTTCCTGATCCTGACGGCGGTGACCTTCAGCCTGTTCGGCTTCATCATCGGCATCTGGGCGAAAAGCTTCGAGCAGCTGCAGCTGGTGCCGCTGTTGATCATCACGCCACTGACCTTCCTCGGCGGCAGCTTCTATTCGATCAACATGCTGCCCGGCATTTGGAAGACGATCACGCTGTTCAATCCGGTGGTGTACCTGATCAGCGGCTTCCGCTGGAGCTTTTACGGCAAGTCCGACGTCTCGGTCGGCGTTAGCCTGGGCATGACACTGGTGTTCCTGGCCGTCTGCATCGCAATCGTCGCCTGGATATTCAAGACCGGCTACCGGCTGCGGAACTGACGCGACAAAGGCACCTAAGACGCTGCCCAGATCTGTTGAGATTCAGGTCAGGCCGGCCTCACCTGAATATCGGCAGATCTAAATCGCCTTGACCAGCCGCAGCAGCCCCAGCATCTCGATATAAGTCCCCTTGCGGAAGGCGATATAGACCGGCTCTTCCATACCGTGGAAGCGGCGCTTGAATGCCGCCTGGCCCTGCAGGTTGAACCGGCGGCGGTTGACCCAGGGCGAGTCGTAGGCGCGCTGAAAAGCGTTGCGCCAGAAGTCGCTTTCGGCAAATCCGCTGGGGTCGACGTCGACGAGCGGCGACAGGCCAAGCGTGACCACCTCCATGCCCTCTTCGCGAAACCGGTCGACGGCGAATTTGGTCAGCCCGATCTCGGCGTGCGGCGAGGCGTCGATATGCTTGCGCTTGAAGGCGGTGGTGTAGCCGATGACCTTGCCGTCGCGAAAAATCGGATCGAAGTCGAGCAGGGCGATCAGCTCGCCATCGGGTCCATGCAGGACGAAGCGGCGCATGTCGGTGCCGAGCTGATCGTAGAACGGGCGGTTGAGGAAGCCCATCTCCCAGCGCTTGACGATGCGGTCGCCGCGCCAGTTTTCGGACAGCCGGGCGATCTCGTCGAGGAACACCGTCCGCTTGTCTTCCTCGAACGAAAAGCCTTTCTTCGAGAGCCAGCGCTCGGAATAGCGCACGGTCTCGTTGCGCTTGCCGGAAAAATCATGCTCGGGCAGCACGAGCCTTGTGTCGATACCCAGCCGGTTGACCTTGTAGCCGAGCCCGGCCAGCACGCGCGCGGTCTCCTCGCCGATCTGCACGAACCACGGGTCGCCGCCGGTCCCGACGAAGCGCCTGATGTAGTCGGCCCGCCGCGCCGGCGCCGCCACCGGGTCGCCAAGTGCGAAATGATGCTTCATCTTGGTGCCGAAGGCGATGTAGCCGTCGGCGTCGCCAAAATAGGAAAGCCTGGTTTGCACGGCGGTGGAATAGGCGAGCGAGAAATCGCCATGGCGGCGGACGATCGCTAGCCGTTCGACATGCGTCAGCGCCTGGCGCTCGACCTTGGGCGAGGCGCCCTCGAGGATTTTGTCGAAATAGATCCGCAAGGAGGGCATGGTCGAGATTCCGCGTGCCGTCTGTGGCGCGACGTGCCTTTCGACACGCTGGACGCGCCACGGCGTCCTGATTTTTCGCGGGAAGCCAAAATCGCTGCGATTTCGAATTCCTGCGTCGGTAACGAGATCCGCCAGCCCCCGGAGCTCGAATCAATCACATTGCCGCGACCTGATTATCGCCGATGCCGCGGATATGCCATATAGGGCTGCATGGTTTCGGACAGAAGCGGGGCATCCCGCGTCATGTCGTTGTTTTGGCCGCATTTCTGCGATGGAAGTTGTTTCCGCTTGGCGGCGCAATGCTCTGGAGCGCAAGCGCGGCCCGGCGCGGGGCCGCGGCAATCGGTACCGATCCGCTGCATGGGTTTGCGCGCGATCAAACGGTTACAGCGTCCTGCGAACCTGTCGGATGCTGCGGCGGTTGAATGGGTTTTGAGAGTGAATGGCTGATACGACAACCAGACCGATGGTGGAGCAGTTGGTGGCGATCGAGCCGGCGATCGTCATTGGCGCCGGTGCTGCCGGACTGGCCGTCGCCCAGGCTTTGATCAAGGCCGGCGTGCCGGCGTCGATCCTGGAAAAGGAGAGCCGGCTGGCCGAGCCCTGGCATCGGCGGCACCAGCAACTGCATCTCAACACCCATCGCGATCTCTCGGCACTGCCGGGCCTTTCCTATCCCGGCGATACGCCAGCCTTTCCACCCAAGAGCGTCGTTATCCGCCACATGAACGATTTCCGGGAGGCGAACCGGCTGCCGGTGGAGTTTGGCGTCGCTGTCGAGACCATAGTGTTCAGGGGCGACCACTGGGACGTGCGCACCAGCGCCGGCTCGCGCCTGGCGCGCCATGTCGTTGTCGCCACCGGCCGCGACAAGGAGCCGTTCACGCCGCAATGGAAGGGCGCAGAGGCCTTCGCGGGCCGGATCATCCATTCGGCGGATTTTGGCGATGCCAAGTCCTATGCCGGCAAGAAGGTGCTGGTCGTCGGCGCAGGCAATTCGGGCTTCGACGCCCTCAATCATCTGGCTGGCGTGGATGTGGCAGCTCTCTGGCTGTCGGCCCGCAATGGCCCCGCCCTGCTGCCCAAGCGGATAGGCAAGATCGCCGTGCATCGGCTCTCGCCGCTCATGGCGCGCCTGCCGCTGCGCGTCGCCGATGCGGCGATCGCCGCGACGCAGCGGCTGGTTTTCGGCGATCTGACCAAATTCGGCCTGCCGCCCGCACCGTCGGGCGGCGCCAGCCGCCTGACCTCCGACTACACCGCGATCGCCGCGGACGACGGCGCCGTCGACGCCATCAAATCGGGCAAGATCACCGTCGTGCCGGCGATACGCGAGTTCAGCCGCGACGGCGTCATCCTGGCCGATGGCCGCCTGATCGATCCCGATATCGTCATTGCCGCAACCGGCTACCGCACCGGGCTGGAGCGCATGGTCGGCAGTCTCGGCGTGCTCGACAGCAAGGGTGTCCCGCTCTTCAACGGCGGCGACGCCGATCCGAAACTGCCCGGCCTGTGGTTCACCGGCATGCGGCCGAGCATTCGCGGCTGCTTTGCCAATGCCGGCATATTGGGCAAGGCGATCGCCAGGCGGATCGCCGGTGCGTCCCGGCCCTCGGATGGCTCACGCTGATTTGACTGAGGACGGCTTTGACTCGTTCCTTGCCGTATTATATAACATGTTATGGATTGAGAGGCGGATTGATCATGGAAGACGTTGTCCGATCGCTTGGCTATCTCTGCCTGGGCAGCCGGCTGAAGCGCATCGGCGAACAATTGCAGGCCGACGCGCAGCATCTGCTCGACTACCTGGAGGTCCCGCTTCAATCGAGCCAGTACCCGCTGCTTGCCGCGCTCGACAGGCTGGGACCCTTGGCCGTCGGCGAACTGGCGCAATCGCTCGGGCTGACCCAGCCAGGCGTGACGCGAAGCGTGTCGCTGCTGGGCGAGTTGGGGCTGGTCGAAGCCGTCCAGTCGGATGGCGACCAGCGCCGCAAGATGGTCTCGTTGACGGGCAAGGGCCAGCGTCTGGTCGACGTGGCGAAGCGGGACGTCTGGCCGCGCATCGAGAGCGCTGTCGCGGATCTGTGCCGGGACCTCTCGGGGCCGCTTCTCGATCAACTCGCCGCTATCGAGGACGGCCTCGCCGCCGCTCCACTCGATCGCCGTGTGAAAAAGGGTGTCGCGCAATGAAGCATGTCCTCGACCGGCCGATCTGGAGCGCGCTCGCGACGCGCCATCAAGCCCTCGCGCAAGGTGGCAAGTTCGCCAGGCGCTATTCGCCGTCATTCGCCCTTTTCGCCGCCACCGCCGCGGACGATGCCGAAAGCCTGCAGGCTTTCGCGGACCTTGTCGGCCCCGATGACAGCGTCATCATGGCTCAGGCCGACCCCATTGCCCTTCCGGCTGGCCTCTCGGCAATCTCGACCGCCGCCGCCGTGCAGATGGTCGCCGAGGCGCCGTTACAGCTGGTGTCGGATGAACGGGTGCAACGCCTGACACAAGACGATTTGGCGGAAATGGTGGCCCTGGCGTCGCTCACCAAGCCCGGCCCATTCACGTCTGGAGCATTGAGCCTTGGCGACTTCTGGGGCGTGAAGGCCGGCGGCCGGCTGGTGGCGATGGCCGGCGAGCGGATGAAACAGCCTGGCTACAGCGAGCTCAGCGGCGTCTGCTCGCATCCGGATGTCCGCGGCGGCGGCCTCGGCCGGCTGCTGTCCGTGTTCGTGGCCAATCAGATTTTCGCACGCGGCGAGGTACCCTACCTGCACGCCTACGCCACCAACGCCGGCGCGATAAAGCTGTACGAATCCATCGGCTTCAAACTGCGAAGCGCAATCAACGTGGCCGTTGTTCAACGCCCCGGATAAGCGGTTGGGAGGCCCTGAACCTCAGGCCGATTTCGGCTCAAGCCGGCGGAAACCGACGGCGTCCGTCAGCATCTCCTCGTCGACCATGCCGGCATTGTGGAGGGCCAGCAGGGTCAGGGCGATCTCTCGCGCTTCCGGCGAATCGGGGTGCGCTTCGCGCTTGAGGCAGGCTTCGTCAAAGACACGCTGCAGCCTGGCGATGTCGCCGGGCTTGAGCAGGCCACGATCATAGACGGACTTCGACATGGCGGTCTCCTGAAGGAGGAGTTAGGGCGCCACCTGTAAATTGCCAATCTTCCCGGAGCTTGAATGGGCGTCATGCCGCGAAGGAGGGGCGTTCGGGAACCGAAACCCCTCCCAAGGCTGCAAAACCGGCGCCCGAGATCAGACCGCGATCTTGCCGCCGCCCTGCCTGGTGATGGCGACGACCGACGGTCGCACCGGCATGTCGGGCTTGAAGTCGGGCCAGCGGGTCGACAGGTCTTCATAGTAGGACGGGCGGCCAAAACCTTCCCAATCCTCGCCGCCATCGCCCGGATGCTGGACGGCGACGAAGGCGGTCTGGTCGTCGGGCGCAAACAGCGGGCCGCACATTTCCGCACCGATCGGCACGCGGAAGAACAGCTTTGAAGTCGCCCGTGCCGCCCCTTCCGTGTCGACCGCCCACAGGCCGTCGGTGCGGCCGGTGGCCTTCGGTCCCTGGCCGTCGGTGGCGACCCACAGGCGACCGGCCGAATCGACCGCGCAATTGTCGGGCATGCCGAACCAGCCATTGCTCGTCGTTGCAGTCGAGAAGGTAGCACCGACATCGGCAACCGAGGGATCGCCGCATTTCAAGAGCACTTCCCATTTGCCCTTGGTGGCCGTGAAATCGCCATCGGTCTCGGTGATCTCGATAATGTGGCCGAAGGCATTTTCGGCGCGCGGGTTGGCGGCATCGACCTGGTCGGCCTTGCGCTTCGAATTGTTGGTCAGCATGACATAGATCTTGCCGTTGACGCCATTGGGCTGGATGTCTTCGGGCCGGTCCATCTTGGTGGCGCCGAGCAGATCGGCGGCGCGCCGCGTCTCGATCAGCACGTCGGCCTGGCCAGCAAAGCCGGTTTCCGCCGTCAGCGGCCCCTGGCCGAAGACGATCGGCAGCCAGTCGACCGTGCCGTCCTCGGCGAATTTGGCGACATGCAGCGTGCCGTCGTCGAGCAGGTCCTTGTTGGCGGCAGGGTCGTTGGCGTTGAACGTGCCCTTGGTGACGAACTTGTAGACATAGTCGAAGCGCTCGTCGTCGCCGAGATAGAAGACGACGCGGCCGTCCTTGGCGACGATCGATTCGGCGCCCTCATGCTTGAAGCGGCCCATGGCGGTGCGCTTCCTCGGCGTCGAGGTCGGATCGTTGACATCGACCTCGACGATCCAGCCGAAGCGATTGGGCTCGTTCGGCTCCCTGGCGAGGTTGAAGCGGTCGTAATGTGCGCCCCATTCATAGGCGCCTTCCGGAATGCCGAGACGCTTGTAGTTGGCGGCTTCCTTGTGGCCTTCCGGCAGTTCGCCGGAGAAATAGCCGTGGATGTTCTCCTCGGCCATCACATAGGTGCCCCACGGCGTGACGCCGCCGGCGCAGTTGTTGAAAGTGCCGAATACTTTCGTGCCGGACGGATCGGCATTGGTCTTGACGCGGTCATGGCCTGCGACCGGACCGGACAGCGCCATTTCGGTGTTGGAGGTGATGCGGCGGTTGAGCTTGCCGTCGCGCACCACTTGCCACTTGCCCGACAACTTGCGGATCTCGACGATGGTGCCGCCATGCGCCGCCATTTCGACATCGACCTGCTCCTTCGAGAGCGGCGCGACCTCGGCCTTCTTCTTCCCGTCCTTGTCGACGATCGAAACAATGCCCGGGAACATCAGATGCGGGTTGGTGTATTCGTGATTGACCACCAGCAGGCCGTGCTCGGCCGAGCCGTCGATCGCGATGTAGCCGACATAGTCGTTGTTGTAGCCAAACTGCCTGGCCTGCGCCTGCGCCGACTGCTTGGTCGGATCGAACTCCGGTGAATCGGCAAACAGCGGATCGCCCCAGCGCAACAGCACGTCGGCGTCATAGCCCGGCGCGACATGATGCTTGTCGTCGATGCCGGCCTGGAGCTCGTCGAATTTGAAGGCTGAGCCTTCCGCGGCGCGGGCATCGTCTGCCGCGATCATGGCCAGCGGACTGACCGTGGCGGCGATCGCCGATACGGCGAGCGATCCTTTCAGGAAACCACGGCGCGAGAACCGCGCGGCGATGATTTCGCCCATGGTGCGGTTGGCGGTGGGGTTGATGGCCGGTCCTTCGTTTTCCTCGAGCAGGCTGGTGCGGAATCGGGCGTCGGGGGAACGGTGTTCGGTCATGAGGGCCTCTGGCTTTGGCGTGGCTGGAGCTTGTTGCCTGTTCGACCCCTTAAGCCAGGCCGATCACATTTTCGTGACATCATACAAGCTCCCATGCCCGGGGCGAGGCGACTTGCTCACGCGCACCTCGGACTTTGGTCCAATCTTGCGCTGGCAAAGGTCCTGGAGGACAACCGCAACGGTCGGAGGTCGCTTCCGGCCACTACATCTTTCGGCGATGTTGCGGGTTGCAACGTTGGGGTGGGCGCGCCGGCTCAATCGACGGAGATAAGGGATGCACGGATCGATCACGGCCCGTTGTCGCCGGCTGACGCTCGTTTCGGCGGCGGCTCTGGCGCTGACCATCGTCCCCTATCGAATTTCCCTGCACGGCTCCGCCCCCGGAATCGACGCCGTCACCGCGCAGGCCGGCAAGGGCGGCGGCGGGAATGGCGGCGGCAACGGTGGTGGCAACGGCGGCAGCGGTAACGGCGGCGGCAATAGTGGAAACGGTGGCAACAGCGGCAGCGGCGGCAATAGCGGCAACGGCAATGGAAACGGCGCGGGATCCAGCAATGGCCAGAGCGACAAAGGCGCCAGCCATGTCAACGCCACGACCGGTGACAAGGTCGATGTGAGCGGCAACAAGATCACAGTCACGCACCCCGACGGCATCGTCGAGAAGGTTGAAGGCGGCCGGTTCAAGATGCAGGATGCGCTGGGCCGCACGATCATCGACCGCCGGGCCACACCCGCCGATGTCAGCCGTCTGAAGGCTATGTGAGGCTGGTCAATAGGCCACGGCCAGCTTCGCACGTCACCTCCGCCGCCCCCGGCGGAGGTGACCTCTCTTTGTCCGGCCCTCGCGCCGGTCCGCGATGGCCTACGATCGGTTCCTGTCCTGGTCGCGAAACTCGCGCATCATGAGTGCCGCTTCAGTGCGGTTTCGCACATTGAGTTTTGACAGCACCCCCGTCATGTGATGCTTCACCGTCTTCTCCTGCAGCTCCAGGCGCAGGGCGACCTCCTTGTTGCTGAGCCCTTCGGCCACCAGCCGCAGGATTTCCGTCTGTCGTTCGGTCAGGTGCCGCAGCCGGTCCGCCACGCCATTGGCAGGCTGCGGCGACTGGAGATCGGAAAGCAGCCGCGCCGACAGGGCCGGCGTAAGGTAGCTCTCGCCGGCCGCCACGTTGCGCAGGATGTCGGCGAGCGCGCGCGACCCGACACCTTTCAGGATATAGCCCTGCACCCCAGCGTTCAGGGCTTTGGTTACGTCGGCATTGGCCTCCGAAACGGTCAGCATGACGATCTTCTGGGTGGGATGGTCGGCAAGGATGGTTGCAACCGCGGCCAGGCCGCCGCCCGGCAGGGAGATGTCGAGCAGCAATAGGTCGGGCCGCACCGTCGAGGCGATGCGTTCGGCATCCTGCGCCGTCGCACCTTCGCCGACGATCTCGAAGCCTCCGATCTCCGACAGGCTGCGTGTCACCCCTTCGCGAAAAAGCGGATGGTCGTCGACAATAGCGATGCGAATGGCGCCAATCATGCTTGCTCCTCGACCGACAGGCTGATCACCAGCCGCGTGCCTTGCGGTCCAGTCCGGGTTTCGAACTGGCCGCCAATGCTTTCAACTCTATCCCTGAGGCCGGCCAGCCCCAATCCTTCGACCCGTGCGGCTGGATCAAAGCCGGGTCCGCCGTCCGATACTTCGACGAAGAGCCTGCCGCCTTTCATTTCCGCACGCACTGCCTGGTCCTTGCCTCGCCCGTGGCGATAGGCATTGTTCAGGCCTTCCTGCACGAAACGATAGATGCTGATCTTCTCGGAGGCTCCCGGTTCGGGCAGATGCCTAGGCAGCGTGAGCGTCACCGACGTTCCCGTTCGGCGCTGGTGTTCGTCGACCGCCAGCCGCAATATGTCCATCGCGGCGGCCGTCTCTATCTGCGGCAAAACGAGGCCGGTGCAGATGCCGCGTATTTCGCGCATCGCATCCTCCAGCGTCTTGCGGATCATCGTAACCTCGGTCGAGCGGCTTTCGCCCCAATTGCCGTCGCCGGAAAATACCGGGCTGTCCATGCGCAGCGCCGCCAGGGCGACGAGTTGTGCCGGTCCGTCATGAAGGTCGGCGCCGATCCGGCGCAAATATCTTTCGTTGAACGCGGTGGCGCGGCGGGACGCCCGCTGCACACGCTGTCGCAAGGCGTTGTTTTGTGTCACCAGGCCCTGCAGCTCCGACACCTGGCGGCGCAGCGCGCCGCGCTGGTCGTCGATGGTGCGGCTGGCGCGCAGCACGATGCCCGACAACAGCAGAAACGCCGTCAAGGTGGTGCCGGCCACGATCAGCCAGCTCGACAACAGGGCGGAAGCCAGCGTGGCTTTGAAATCGCTGGCGACCTCGAAGAACTCGGTGACGGCCACCACCTCGCCGGACCAGGGTTCGCGCACGGGATTGTAGATTTCAAGCAGCGGCACGCCGGCGGCCTGCTCCTTCTCTTCGTCTCCATCGAACGTATCGAATTGGGCGGTGACGTTGCCCTGGAAGGCGGACCGCAGATTGTCGGTCAGATCGAAGCGACGGCCGATCAGCGCCGAGTCTTTCGCGTAGAGCACGGTGCCATCGCGGCGCCACAGCCTGAACGAGACCAGGCGCTTGCCGAGTGCACCCTGGCCGAGCGTCTCGTCGAGCGCCTGTTTGACGGACTCGCTGAGTTCCTCGCTCTTGCGCAGGTCGGGCAGCAGCGGTGCAATCACGCTGTCCACATAAAGTGCCGTGGTGGCGGCCGAATTGCGGGTGACACCGTCCCGGATCTGCGACGTCACCCAGGCGCCCACCACCAGCATGACGGCCAGAAGGCCAAAGCCGCCGGCAACGAGGAATTGCAGGGCAAGGGAAAGCTCGCTCCAGCGTCGCGCCAAGTTCTGCAGAATACGAATCATGTTCCCCTGACCGCCCCTCCATCGACAGCCGGGCGACATCGGCACATTGAGCCTCAGCCTCGCCGTTGCCAAGACCTTCGTTAGAATGAGGTTACTTGACGTCTCGGCGTGCTTCGGAAACAAGGTCCGCGGCAGATGCCGCCAGAGCCGCTTCGAGGGGATGGGACGTTGAGTTTTTCGGGACTGCTGCAGCTTGGCTTTTCAACGGTGATCTTCCTTCTGGCTGCGACCGCCGCCAAGCAATGGGGACTGGCGCCGAGCCTGGGCAAGATCCTTTTAACGCTCGCGCTCTATTCGCTGGGCAATCTGATCATGCTGCGGCTGATCCGTGAATTCGGCATGTCGGTGTCGTTCAGCCTCTCGGCGGTCATCCAGCTGGTATCGGTCAACGTCGTGGCGCTGGTGTTCTTCGGCGAGCGCGTCAACGCGTTGCAGGCCAGCGGCATCGTGCTGGCGATCGCCGCGGTGGCGCTGATCACGCTCGGGCCCTATCTGCAAGGGCGTTGATCGAGATGAAGACTGCGATACCGATCCGATGAAAGACACCGCAAGCAGCCTGCTCAACCGCATCGAATTCCCGGTCCTGCTGGCCGGCCTGGTCATCGCCGGCGGGATGTGGGGGTTCGAGGAATTGATGGAGGTGGCACGGGCCACCACGCCGCACGCCTTCGACACCGAAATCCTGCTCGCCTTCCGCCAGACCGGCCAGCCCGGCGTTCCGATCGGCCCGCTATGGCTGGAAGGGGCGATGCGCGACATCACCAGTCTCGGCAGCTCAGCCGTGCTGGTGCTGATCACGACGGCAACGATCCTCTATCTGCTGCTGATCCGCCGGCCCGGCACCGCGCTTCTCATCTTCGTCGCCGTGGCCGGCGGCCAGGTGCTGTCGAGCCTGCTGAAGGTCGGCGTTGACCGGCCGCGGCCCGAACTCGTTTCGCATCTGGTCAACGAGACGTCGCTCTCCTTCCCCAGCGGCCACGCCATGCTGTCGGCGGTGACCTATCTCACGCTCGGCTCGCTCGCGGCGCGCTTCCTGCACGGCCGGGCGACCAAGATCTACGTCCTGTCGCTTGCCGTGCTGACGACGGTGCTTGTCGGCGTCAGCCGCATCTATCTCGGGGTTCACTGGCCGTCGGATGTGCTGGCGGGCTGGTGCGCCGGCTTCGCCTGGGCGATGCTATGCTGGTTGGTGGCGCGGATGTTGCAGCGGCGCCATGTGGTGGTTGACGATGCTGACCGCGCCTGACCGCGACACTCAGGCTTGCCTCAGATCAATCTGTTGATGAGGTGCCCACCACAGCCTGCCAGCGCCAGAGCCATCGACAGCAAGCATGCCGACGTCATCAAAGCCTTGAAAATGTTCACCGCGTTATCCCCTGCCTCGGACGGACGAAACCCTAGCTCGTATTCCTCGGGAAGTATCGAAATATGGACAATCAGGCGACAGGGCTTACGTCTGAGATATTCATATTGATGTGCCGCTGGTGCAGGACGATGTCGCCGACAGCAGCGGCCGCGCGTATGATGCCAGCGAGGCAAGTGACACCGACACCGTCGTCTACCGCATCTCGGGCGCCTTCTTCTTCGGCGCCGCCTCGATCGTCGGCACCGTGCTCGACCGCATCGCCGACCAGCGCAAGAATTTCATCCTCGACTGTTCCGCCGTGCCGTTCTTCGATTCGACGGCCGCCAATGTCATCGAAAGCGCGGCTCACAAGGCCAGCCGCGCCGGCGTGCGCTTCATCATAGCGGGCGCCTCGCCGCAGATACGGCGCACCCTGATCAACCACGGCGTCAAACACCCGCTGGTGACCTACGCCGCCTCGATCAATGACGCGCGGGCGCAACTGGTGGCGACGCCGGCGCGTGCGGTCACGCAATAGCTGCCTGGCGCCTCGGGTATCAGCCGCCTCGCATTTCTTCAGCGTGCGCCTTCACCAGGTCGGCCATGCTGTCGAAGCGAAAATCCACCGTCGGCACGTCGCCGGGGTTCATCGTCGCGCCGAAGCCCTGATCCGCATGCCGGCGATAGATCCAGCACGATGTCAGGCCGAAGCGGTTGGCGGGAGCGTGATCGTGGAACATGCTTTCCGCTGTGTGCAGGATCTCTCGCTTCTCCACTCCGATTGTACCGAGCTTTTCGAGCATATAGTCGAAGTTGCGGTCGGAGGGCTTGTAGGAGCCGATATCTTCCGCCGTATAGACCGCATCGAAATCCACGCCGAGCTTCCTGTTGCTGAACGAGAAGCTTTTGTTGTCGACGTTGGAGAGGATGATCAGCTTGTAGTGCTTTTTGAGGTACCGCAAGGCGTCGGCGGAGTCGGCAAAAGCCGGCCAATCCTTCACGCTTTCGCCATACGCCACGCATTCCTCAGGGGTGACGACGACACCCCACTCCTCCGCAAGTCGCTTGTAAACGATCGGCAGGAGGTCGCGATAGCGTTTCCCCGGCGTCCATTTCTGCTGACTGGATTCGTGCCGGGCGTGCGCCTCCAGAATCTCGTTCCGGTCTAAGCCGCGGGCAGCCCTTTCGGTCAGCGGCTTCAGGCCGGCGATCATGCCGGACTCCCAATCGATCAAGGTGCCGTAGCAGTCGAAGGTCAGGGCTTTGAAATCTGTGAGCTTCATGGGTTACCTCTCCTTGATGTCCGTGAGTAAGCGACGCTGGCGTGGATCGCGATCGATCATGAGGTCGATTTCGCCTCGGGGATTAGCCGATCTGCTGCTGACTGGGCTGAAAGTCCTTTGACGCTGCACTGCCCGACGAGGAGAACCAGACACCGAACAGTGTCACCGCAAGGCCGGCCAACATTGCCTTCGAAAGCGGCTCGCCGAACATCGACCAGCCCCAGAGCATCGTCACCGGTGGGCTGAGATAGATCACGCTGCTGACCTGTGAGGCCGTGTAGAGGCGCAGGCTTGCATAATACGTGCCGTAGCAGAAGAAGGTCGAAAACAGCACCAGCCAGGCGATGCCGAACCCGAAACGGGGATCGAGGGGCGGCATCAGCCCGCCATTCCATTCGGCGCAAGCGGCGAAAAGGAGCGCCGCCGTCAAGCATTGAACGCACAGGCTCTGATGGATGGGCATATTGATCGTCCCCATCCGCTTCTGCACCACCGTTGCCAGCGCCATAACCGTCATGGAAGCAACGGTCAGCAAATATGCCCAGACCGGGGCCGTTCCGAGCGTCAAATTGTCCAGCGAGACGATAAGCACGCCGGCCACTCCGAGAGCCGTTCCGATCCATTGTCTCCCGGTCAATCGGAGTCCCAGCACCGGCTGCGACAAGGCTGCAATGGCGAGAGGCACAAGATCGGAAATCAGCGCGACAAGGCCAGTCGGCACGCGCTGACCGATGGCAAGCGCGAATCCGCCTAGATAGAGGAACATCATCGCCACGCCGAAGACCATCTGCTGGACCAAGGCACGGGCGCTTATGCGCGGCCCGATCAGGTGAGCAAATGGCAAGAGGATCATTCCGGACATCAAGGTCCGCCAGAACAGCACCAGCATGACATCGGCATTCTCGCTGGCATAGCGGATGCCGACGAAGCCGGAACTCCAGCTTACGACCAGCGCCGTCGCCATGACCGGCCATACGAGGTGATGGGTTTTGGTTTGCCGGAGCGTCATGGGATCTCTTTGTTCAGGCCCGCCCATGGCCCCCGAAGAGGAGCACGGCCGATCTTGGCTCAGACTATTGACGACGCCGACGCATGCTTGCACATGACAAATTTCGATATGATCATGAAACAGCCAGAAAAATGGCATACTGGCTTGCCCAAAAGGCATCAGAGGATCAGAAATTGGCGCGTTGCTTTTGTTTCGGGCGAGGATTGTCATGGCTGGACTGATGAGCCGCCGCCTGGATGTCGACGCCTTGCGCGCACTGGTCGCGATCGAGAAGCACGGCGGCGTGACGCGCGCGGCCGAAATTCTCGGCCTGTCGCAGTCGGCCGTCAGCCACAAGATCAGGAGACTCGAAACGAGTCTCGACTGCGAAATCCTCACCCGGAAAGCAAACGCGCCGATGTTCACCACGGCCGGACAGGATCTGCTTGGCTATGCGCGGCGCATTCTGGGCATCCACGACGAGGCGGTCCTCAGCCTGTCGAAAAGCCCGTTGCAAGGCAAGATCGCGCTCGGGATGACCGAAGATACGACCTGCACCGACCTTTCGCGCATTCTCGGCCGGTTTCGCCGGCTTTATCCGGAGGTGAGCGTCCGCACGCAGGTGCGCATGAGCCTCGTGTTGCAGGAGCAGCTCAGCCAGGGAGCCCTTGATGCCGCCATCATCCAGGTGTTCCAGCACGAGGTCCGCCCCGCCGACATCCTCTTGTTCCGCGAGACGCTGCATTGGGTGAAATCGCGCGACCTGGTTCTGTCGGCCGGCAAGCCGGTCCCGTTTCTTTCTTTCGATGAAAATTGCTTTTACCGGCGCTGGGGCATCGATGTCGGGCAGGACGAGGATACGGTGTTGGAGACCGTGTTCGAATGCTCCAGCGCTGCCGGAATCATTGCGGGCGTGACCGCCGGGCTTGGCGTCGCACTCTTGAGTCAGCGGTACCTGCAGCCCGACATGGAGATTGTCGACAACAAATTCCCCAAGCCTCCAGACCTGGCCTATGTCATCAGACGCGCGCGTTCCCCCAGAAATCCCGCGCTGGAGACGTTGGTCAGGGAGATCGAGGCCGAGGTAAAACGTTACGGTACGCTTCAAATCGCGGTCTGAGCACGTCGCGGTGCGAAAGCGGCTGGTCTCTTATTCCCGTAGTGATCTTGGACCGCTGACGAACGGGCTGCCCCTGACGTAAAATCGCAGCAGCCGGTCGGCATCCTTCGAAATGCCGATCCGGATGCCCTGCCCGATTTCACCAGAGTCTTGCCCATCCTTAGCGAGCCATAGCGGTCCTTTCCGGCAGAGGTCGAGCCCGTCGAGCGAACGATCGATGCGCAACGCCGCCGCCAGCCGTCCCGGCCCGCGCGCCAGGTCGCGCAAGCGCTCGACGCCGCGGTTCTGGCGCATGATGGCGATGCCCCCGAGCGGCTCGAGCGCCCGGATCAGCACGCCGGTGCCGATGCCTTCCATCTCGCTCGAAACATTCAGCATCATGGAGATGCCATAGGCGAGATAGACATAGGCGTGGCCGCGCTCGAGGAAGAGCGAACGGTTGCGCGGGGTCATTCCCCTGAATCCATGCCCGGCGGCGTCGCCGACGACATAGGCCTCGGTCTCGACGATGCGGCCGCTGACGACACCTTCGGGCAAGTCGCGCACCACCAGCTTGCCGATGAGGTAGCGGGCGAGAGCGGCCGTATCGTCAGGCAGCTCCCAACGGGCGATCGGCGGATGATCGTCCCTGTGGCTCACGGTATCCGCTCGACCCATTGCGCGCGCGACGGTCCCGGCTCGAACGGATCGCCGAAATACTGGGTCTCGCGGGCCACCTTGCCGTCGAGGAATTCCATGATGCTGACCGTGTAGGAGGGCCGCCCGTCATAGGTCAGGACATATTCGGTGACCCAGAGGTTATCGGCGCCGGTGATCCGCCGCACCGCAAAACGCTTGCGGTTCGGCTGCGCAGCACGCGACGACTGGATGTTGCGGCGCCCCCGGATGCGCTCGCCCGATTGCGGATAGTCGAGCACCGCATCCTCGTTGTAGATCTCGTGCTCCGTCTCGAAGTCATCGGCATCGGAAGCAGCCCAGTGGCGATCCAGAGCGGCGCGAATCTCTCGATCGTCCATTGCAAACCTCCTCGACCATCACCGTGGGATGGACCGTCGTAGCACGGTCCATCCCACGGCTGTTAGTCAGGGGTCGCGCGGGATCGGATCTGAAGCGCCAGCTCTCAATTGAGCTTCAGCGCCGCGACTTCGCCCTCGTTCATCAGCGGCACGTAGAGGATCGACTTGCCGTCGGTGCCGATGTCGGCGCTGCCGGGCTTGAAATGCGCCACCGCTTCCGGCGCACCGCCGGCCCTGTAGCGGTAGAGCGTGCCGGTCATGTAGGCGGTCGCATAGATGGTGTCGCCAAGGGCGATGACGCCGTCGAGGTCGGCGAATTTCTGCGCCCCGGGCAGCGGCGAAACCACCTTGCCGGCGAGGTCGACGGCCAGCAGCCCGCCCGGCTCCGCCGTGCTGAAGTCGGGTTTGATGCCCTTGCCCCAGGAGGCGATGATCAGCCGGTTGCCATCAGCGAAGACGCCGTTGGGCGAAGCCAGCAACGGATCCCTAGCGAACAGTTCGGGCCGGTCGCCGTCGATGCGGTAGATCGTGTCGGCCAGCATATCGGTCACGTACACCTTGCCCGATGCGTCGGCGGTCATGTCGTTGAGGAAGACGGCATTCGGCACCACGATGCTGGCGACGAGCTTGCCGCTGGCGAGATCGACGATTCGGACCTTGGTGATGTCGGCGACATAGAGCTTGCCGCCCGAGATCGCCATGCCCTTGGGCGCGTCCATGCCGTCGGTCCAGTGGTGGGTGACAATCTTGCCGTCCAGGGACAGCACGCTGAGATAACCGTTGCCGTCTACATCGCCGGCATTACCGACGATGTTGGAGACAATGATGCGATTGTTGGCAGCGTCGAACAGCGCCGATTCCGGTTGTTCGAGGCCCGTGGTGCGCCAGAGCTCGCCGGCCTGGGCGGAGGGTGCGGCGGCGATGCCGATGGCGGCGGCAAAGGCTGCGAGGATGAGACGTTTCATGGCTGGTCTCCTGTGATGACAACGGAGAGCTAGGGTTTTCGATACTTTTCTGGAAGCTCGATTACCGCTAGTATCGAATATCGATACGAAACTGCCGGCAAGAGGTGCATGCCATGAACGGTCTGATCTTCGAGGCGCTGAAGCGGACGCTGAAGGCCAAGGGTATCACCTATCGCGAGCTTGCCGAACGCATGGGCGTTTCCGAGCCGACGGTGAAGCGCATCTTCCACGAGAAGAACTGCAAGCTCGACCGGCTGATGGAGATCTGCACTGCTGCCGGCGTCGAGCTGGAAAACGTGCTCGGCTCGATGAACCGGGGACCGGGGCCGGTCAACCATATCGCACCGGAGATCGAGCGCCGGCTCGCCGGCCGGCCGGCGCTGCTGTTCATCTTCGTCATGCTGTCGGAAAAGTTCACGCCGGAAGGCATCATGCGCTCGCAGGGCCTGAGCGAAGCCTCGATGTTCCTCTATCTGCGCGACCTCGAGGAGCTCGGCCTGATCGCGCTCGGCCGGGGTCTGACGGCAAGATTGCTGGTCGAGACGCCGATTCAGTGGAATTTCGAAGGACCGCTCCGGCCACTGTTCGAGATGACCAACAAGAATTTCATCGGCTGGGCCATCACCCATATCGAAAAGGAGGCGACCTTCGTCAGCTTCTCCAGGCGGATGCGGCCGGAGACGGCGGAGATGGTGCGGCGCGAGGCGGAAGACCTGGCCGAGCGCGTGAAACTTCTCGCCCATCACGACCAGCATACGACGCCCGAGGACGGGCTCACCGGCTACAAATTTACGTTTGCCTTCGGCGCGACGCCGTTTCCGGCGATCATGCCGATCGGGCCGCACCCGCGCGATGCCGGTGCACGGCCCGCAGCGACCGCAAAGGGACGGCGGCCGCTGCCGGCCTGACCAATCATCCCGAGCAGGATTGCATCTGGCGGCTGAGCTTGCGGCTCACCGTTCCGGCGGCGAGGACTGCCACCATTCGCCACCAGCTTGCCGCCCGGACCAGCCATGCGACCAGCGATGCCGACCGCGCCTGTAGGGCGCGTTGGGATAGAACAGATCCGGCACCTCATGATAGAATTCGCACACTGATTTGCCAGACTGTAGAGGGCGGGTTTGCCGAATGCGTGACACGTCCCCGTCGAATCGAAGTGATCCTATGCCGACCGCACCAACACTTGAACTTCGCCGTTATTCGCGCCTGAAAAATTTGCGGGCGCGCGCAGAACGCCAGGGTGCTGCATTGCAGTTCTGGGCGCGTACGGCATCGCTCGCTGTGATCTCCTGCTTCTTTTCATTGATCAGCCGCTGGGATGCCGCACTGCTCTTCGTGCTGTCGGGCCTCGTGCTGTTCCAGCTCGTCGGCCTGATCCAGTTTCTCTTTGCGCGCCGTCGCACGGCGCCATGGTGGATCGGTTACCTCGTCGGTACGCTGGACATCATTCTGTTGACCATTCTGCTGGTAACGCCCAACCCGTTTTCCCAGGAGGTCGCGCCGGCCGCGATGCAACTGCGCGAGGGCAGCTTCAAGTTCCTGCTGATTTTCGTATGCCTTGGCGCGCTGACCCTTTCGACACGATTGGCGCTCTATCTCGGCGTGCTCGCGGCCTTGACGTGGACGATCGGGGTGGGATGGGTGATTTCTCACCCAGGAACCGTCATTCCGGCGACGAACCTCTATTCGTTGCCGATGAAAGAGCGACTGAACCTCTATCTCAACCCCAATTTCGTCGATACGTTCGCGCAGGCGACCAACGTGTTGGTTGTGCTGATTATCGGCGCGATCATGGCGCTGGTCGTCTTTCGTTCCCGACGTCTGTCGGAAGACTATGTCAAGGCAGAGCGCGCCCGCGCCAATCTCGCCCGGCATTTTTCGCCCAACGTCGTCGACCAGCTCGCCACGGATGACGAGCCCTTCGGCCCGGTCCGGCGGCAGGATATCGCGGTGCTGTTCGCCGACATCGTCGGCTTCACACACTATTCCGAGGATCATCCGGCCGAAGCAGTGTTCGAACTTCTGCGTCAGTTCCACCGTCGCATGGAGCAGGTCGTTTTCGATCACCATGGCACCGTCGATAACTATATCGGCGATTGCATCATGGCGACATTCGGGGTTCCGCAAGCCAGCCATGACGACGCGACGCGCGCCATCCAGTGCGCTGAAGCGATGATCGCCGCTCTCGAAGACTGGAATGTGCAGCGGGTGTCCAGGGGATATCCGCCGCTGGACGTTCGAATCGGTGCACAATATGGCGCAGTCGTCATCGGCGCGGTCGGCAGCGAGCGCAATCTGTCCTTCGCGGTGGTGGGCGACACCGTCAACGTCGCCAGCCGTTTGCAGGCGCTCTGCCGTGAGCTTCAGGCGAATATTTGCTTTGGGTCACGACTGATTGAGGCCGCGAAGGCGGAATCGCCCACGACACGGTTGAATGCGCGCGATCATGGACCGGTGAGCATCCGCGGCCGGGACGAACCGGTCCATGTCTGGGTCGAACGCCGAGCCGAAAACCAGGGCGTTGTTGCGGTTTCGGCATGATGTAGGTTGCCATGTGAAACGCCTGCACCCCGCCGGACAGGCCGCGCTATGGGGGCATGTCCTGACCCAGGCCGAAGCCATCACGTGTCTGAGGCGATTGCTCCAGCCTTTGCGGCTTCGGCGTCTGTGCTTGCCTTGTCGTCCCAGACCATCTGCCGGTAGTCGAAACCATATTCCAGCGTCGGCTTGACGATGCGGAAAAACGGCGACAGGTCGAAGTCGCGCGGCGTGTAGAGCGAGTGGTGGCGAATGTGCAGGATTTCCTTGCGCATATAGGTCGACTGCGCCGAAGCGCGGCCGGGCGCGCGGGTGATCTCTGGCAGGATCGGGTAGTGGATCTGGCCATAGGCCTCGGCGATGAGCGAGGAGCAGATGGCCCGCGTCGGGTCGCCGGAACCGAAGGCCAGCATGCGGCGGCGCCAGCGCACCGGCACCGGCGGCGTCGGGAAGAAATAGCGCAGCATGTCGAAAATGTTCTTGAGGTCGTATTTCAGGCCAAGCTTGCCGATCATGAAGGCGACGACCTTGTCGCGGTCCTCCGGTGTCAGGCCATTCGCCCGGCAGATGCGGGTGTTGTAGGTGCGATAGCGCGACAATGGCACCGCCACGCAGCCTTCGCCGATAGTGACTTCGATCAGCCGCCGCCGCTCCGTTCCGTCCTCCGGTTCGGCCAGCGCGTCGCCGACATAGAAGGCCGCATGCGACCAGGTCGACTGGGTGAGATACTTGATCGCCGCCGAGATCTTCTGGTTGCCCTCGATCAGCAGGATGTCGCCGGGTTCCAGAGTGCGGCGCAGCGTCTCGGCGTCGGACGGCGTATAGGGCTCATAGCCGGAGGACTCTTCCTGCAGCCGGCCGGCGAGCCAGCGGCCAAGTCGATCCAGAAGCGTGTCGCCGGGCTCGGTCATGGTAGAGCGTGACTAACACGGGTCGGCGGGGAAACGCTAGCGAGCCTACCGCCGCTTTCCTTCTCGCCTTCCTCGGAGAAGATGAGGCATCAGTTGGCAGCGGCGGCCAAATCGTCCGCAGACGGAGCGCCGGCAAGATCATCGCGCGCCTTGCGGGCGAGCTTCTTCGTCGCGTGCTTGGGGCTGTCGCCGAACAGTTCGGCGGCCTCGGCAAGACAGGATTTCCTCAGGCTCTTTTCCGAGCGCTTCAGCAGTTTGCCGAGAAGCTTCGTGTCCTCGTGCGGCCCAAGCGGCTCGTCGTCCGCCTCGAGCAGCGCGCGCATGACGAACAAATCATGCAGTTCGCCGAGCCGTTCGCCCAGTTCATCGACCGCCTTGCGCCGCGCCTTGATCGGCGTCGGCCACAGCCTGCCCAGCAGCGACAGGTGCATGCCATGTGTCTTGGCCGCCTTGCGCAAATCGTGGAAATCATTGGCCTCGCCGCGCGCGCCGGCCCTGTCGAGCGCTTTCCTGGCACGGCGCAAGGTGACGCGGGCGCCTTCGGCGAGCACGTCGGCCGCCTGTTCCGGCTGGTCGGGCAAGGCGAGGCTTTCGATCCGCTTCATGCCGTCTTCGCAGGCGGCGGTCGCCGCGCCGATCGCTGCTTCCAGGCCGGCGCCTTCATGCAGATCGTGCTGACGGGCGATCAGCCTGTCGCGCACGGCTTCGAGCCCGCCCTCGGCGCTCTCCTTGGGAAAAGCTGCCGCCAGCCGGTCGACGGTTTCGATCAGCGCCGTTGCCTCGCGCGGGCCGGCAAGCAGAGCCGCCACGTTGCGATAGCACTGGTTCTCCGTCGTGCAGAATGTTTCGTCTCCGGAATGAACAAGGCGCAGCAAGGCACGCGCGCTTTTCAGCCGCTTGCGGCATTTGTGCAGGCCCTGTTCCGGCCGGCTGCGCGCCGCATCCAGATGCAGCAGTGCCTTGCCAATCTCCTCGGCAAGGATACGCCTGACCTCGCCGGTCAGCGGCAGGCGCGGGTCGATACGAAAGCTCATGCGGCGATCTCCGGTATCCCCCCGAGGGCGAGCGACGCGTTGTAGAATTTCTGCTCACCGGTCACTTCACGGCCAAGCCAGTCAGGCAGCATTTCGTCCGGCACATCTTCCGGAGTCTCGAGTTCGGCCACCACAAGTCCCGCGAGTGCGCCGCCAAAGACATCGACTTCATAGAGATAGCCGCGATGCCTAACATGGTGACGTGTCTTCTCGATGACACGTCCGATGGCGAAATCCAGCATCTCCACCGCCTCCGCCAAGGGGATCGGATATTCGAATTCGTCACGCTCGCGCGCGGCGCGGCCGAATTTGAGCGTCAGCTTGGCGGAAGCGCCGTCGCTGATGCGGATGCGGACGGTTCGCCCAGGTGCCGTAGCGAGATAGAACTGGAGAATGCGGATATCCGCCTCGACCAGGCCCCGCCATGTGGTGCTGGAGACCAGGAATTTGCGCTCGACTTCCTTGCCCATGGCCGCGCACTAAAGCGTTTGGCGCGGGCGATGGCAAGACGGCTTCGAATACAAGTTGACTTTAATCAATCGATTGATTAAATATTCGCCATGACAAAATTGCCTGACGCCCAAAGTCCACGCCGCGAGACCTCTCCGGAGCTGACCCGTGCCGCACTCGTGCAGGCGGCGCTGAAACTGTTCGGCCGGCAGGGTTTCGACGGCACCTCGACCCGCGAGATCGCGGCGGAGGCGCAGGCCAATATCGGTTCGATCGCCTATCATTTCGGCGGCAAGGAAGGCCTCCGCGCCGCTGCCGCCGACTATATCGTCGAGACCATCCAGACGATTGCTGGCCAAGCACTGGGCGCCGGCCCGGCCGCGCCGGCCTCCGATCCGGAGGCGGCGCGCGCGCAGCTGTTCGCGGTGCTGGAGCGGATGGGCGGCTTCATCCTGGCGCAGCCGCAGGCCGGCGAGATCGTGCAATTCGTGCTGCGCGAACTGTCGCATCCGACGGCCGCGCTCGACCGCATCTATGACGGCGTGTTCGAGCCGACGCACCGCCGGCTGTGTCTGGTGTGGGAGCAGGCGACCGGCGAGCCGGCCGAAAGCGAGCGGACCCGACTCACCGTGTTCACGCTGATCGGCCAGGTCATCTATTTCCGCATCGGCCGCGAGGCGGTGATGCGGCGCATGGGCTGGCACGACATCGGCGCCGCCGAGGCCGCCAAGGTCGTGGCGGTCACGACGGACAATCTCAGCGCCATACTGGCCGCCCGGATGGGATCAAAACCCAAAATGGGATCAAAACAATGAGTTTCCTCTGCTCCTTGCCGCTCGCCGCCCAGCTCCTCGGTGCGTGTGCCCCCACTGCGCCACTCGCCGTCGGCTATGTCGAGGGCGACTATGTGCTGCTGGCGCCGATCGAAGTGGCACAGGTCGAGACCGTCGCTGTGAAGCGCGGCGATCGCGTCATCCCCGGCGCGACCGTGGTGACGCTGGAAAGCGCCGACGCCAAGATCGCGGTGGCGCAGGCGCAGGCGAGCCTCGCCCAGGCGCAGGCGCAGCTCGCCGACCTGCAGGTCGGCAAACGGCCGGAAGAAATCGCCGCACTCAAGGCGCAGGTCGACATGGCCAAGGCGCAGGCCGACGATGCCAAGCGCAAATACGACCGCGCCGCCGATCTTTTCAAGCGCGGCACCGGCACCCAGGCCGACTACGACACCGCCTCGGCCACGCTGGAGACGGCCAACGCCCAGGTCGGCCAGGCCGAGGCCAATCTTGCCGTCGGCGGCCTGCCGGCGCGCGCCGAGACGATCAAGGCGGCCGACAATCAGGTCAAGCAGGCGCAGGCAGCACTCGAGCAGGCTCAATGGCGGCTGTCCAAGCGCACGCTCGCGGCACCTTCGCCCGGCCGCGTCAACGACGTCATCCGCAATCCCGGCGACACCGCCGGTCCGACCGCGCCGGTCATCTCGATGCTGCCCGACGGCGCGGTGAAGCTCAGTGTCTATATACCGGAAGCTGCCTTCTCCTCGGTCAGGATCGGCAGCCTGCTCAGCGTCCATTGCGACGGCTGCGGCGAGGGCGTGAAGGCGCGTGTCAGCTACGTCTCGCCCGATCCCGAATTCACCCCGCCGGTGATCTATTCGCTCGAGAACCGGCAGAAGCTGGTCTATCTCGTCGAGGCGCGGCCGGAGGGCGATGCCGGCTTGCTGCAGCCCGGCCAGATCGTCGACGTCGATCTCGCGGAAACGGCAAAATGAACGCCATCGACGTTCACGGCCTGGTCAAGCGCTTCGGCGACAAGACCGTCGTCGACCATGTGACGATGTCGGTCGCCGAAGGCGAGATCGTCGGCTTCCTCGGGCCCAACGGTTCGGGCAAGACAACAACCATCCGCATCATGTGCGGCCTGCTGACGCCGGACGAGGGCGAAGGCACGGTGCTGGGCTTCAACATCCGCACCGACTCGCTCAGCATCAAGCGCGAAGTCGGCTACATGACGCAGAAATTCTCGTTCTACGAGGATCTGACCATCGGCGAGAACCTCGAATTCGTGGCGCGGCTCTACCAGTTGAAGCCGGTCGGCGAATACGTTGCGAGGACGCTGGAAGAGCTCGGCCTGACCTCGCGCCGCAACCAGTTGGCCGGCACTTTGTCCGGCGGCTGGAAGCAGCGGCTGGCGCTGGCCGCCTGCATCATGCACAAGCCGAAGCTGCTTTTGCTCGACGAGCCGACGGCCGGTGTCGATCCAAAGGCGCGGCGCGAATTCTGGGATGAAATCCATCGCCTCGCCAGCGGCGGGCTCACCGTGCTGGTCTCCACCCACTACATGGACGAAGCCGAGCGCTGCCACCGCATCAGCTACATCTCCTATGGCAAGATGCTGGCCACCGGCACCGTCGCCGAAGTGGTGAAAAACGCCGGCCTGACCACCTTCGTGGTGCAGGGTCCGCAGCTGGCCAAGGTGGCTGACGACCTGCAGGGCCGCCCAGGCGTCGACCAGGTGGCGCCGTTCGGCGCCACGCTGCATGTCGTCGGCTCCGACAGGAAGAAGCTCGAAGCGGCCCTTGCCGATGTCGAGAAGCAGCACAAGGGCGTGACGGTGGCGCCGGGCGAAACCAGTCTGGAAGACGTCTTCATCCAGTTCATGTCGGGGTCGAAGGACAATATGGCATGAACAGCATCTTCTCCTTCGCCAGGCTTGGCGCGCTGCTGATCAAGGAATTCATCCAGATGCGGCGCGACCGCATCACCTTCGCCATGATGCTCGGCGTGCCGCTGCTGCAGCTGGTTCTGTTCGGCTTTGCCATCAACAACGATCCGAAGGGCTTGCCGACGGCGCTGGTGGCGATGAGCAACGACCAGTATACGCGCGCCATGGTTTCCGCGCTGCAGGTGACGGGTTACTATCGTTTCGACCATGTGACCGCGAGCGCCGAAGAGGCGGAATTCCTGATGGCGCGCGGCGACGTCTCCTTCGTCGTCACCATCCCGGCCGACTTCGCCAGCCGAGTCGAGCGCGGCGACAATCCGCAGATCCTGATCGAGGCGGATGCGACCGATCCCTCGGCGGCGAGCGGCGCTATTTCCACGCTGAGCACGGTGGCGAGCCAGGCGCTGTTGCGCGCGCAAGGGATGCAGGCGGCCGCCGCCGAGAATGCCAGGCAGCAGCTGCAGGTGGTGGTGCACCAGCGCTATAACCCCGAAGGCATTTCGCAGTACAACATCGTGCCCGGCCTGCTCGGCGTCATCCTGCAGATGACCATGGTGATGATGACGGCCATGGCGCTGACCCGCGAAACCGAGCGCGGCACGATGGAAAACCTGCTCGCCATGCCGTCCAGCCCGGCTGAGATCATGCTGGGCAAGGTGCTGCCCTTCCTTGTCGTCGGCGCGGTGCAGGTTGCGGTGGTGCTGGTGGCGGCGAAGCTTTTGTTCGATATCCCGTTCGTCGGCAGCCTGACGCTTCTGTTATCGTCGGTGCTTGTCTTCGTGCTGTCGCTGGTGCTGCTCGGCTACACCATCTCGACCATGGCCCGCTCGCAGATGCAGGCGATGCAGCTCACCTTCTTTTTCTTCCTGCCGTCGCTGCTCTTGTCCGGCTTCATGTTCCCCTATCGCGGCATGCCGGGCTGGGCTCAGGCGCTGGGCGAAATCTTCCCGCTGACGCATTTCCTGCGCATCACCCGCGCGGTGATGCTGAAGGGAGCGGACTTCCATGCCATCGCCGCCGAGATCAGCTGGCTGGTCGTGTTCGTGCTGGTGTTCGCGGGCACGGCGCTTCTACGGTTCAGGCGCACGTTGGATTAGGCTGTTCCAGGAAAAGTGCGAACGATTTGCATCCGGAATTGCGATCAGGCGGCTGCCATGATCTCCGCATAGGTGCCGAAATCGACATTGCCACCGGACAGCACCACGGCAACGCATTTGCCGGACAACTCGATCTCGCCCGATGACAGCGCCGCAAACGCGACGCAGCCGCCGGGCTCGACCACCAACTTGAGATAGGCCATGGCGTCACGCATCGCCTGCGCCGTCGCCCTGTCGGAAACGGCAATGGCGCCAGCGAGGTTCTTGCGGTTGATCTCGAAGGTGATGGCGCCCGGCTCGGCGGTCAGGATCGCGTCGCAGATCGAACTGTAGCCTGGCTCGTTGGAAACCCGGGCGCCGGCGGCGAGCGAGCGGCGGGTGTCGTCGAAATGCTCGGGCTCGACCGCCCAGACCGCTGTGCCGGGCGAGGCATCCTTGACCGCGACAGAAATCCCGCTCGACAGGCCGCCGCCACCGCAAGGGATGACGACGGCATCGAGACTGACACCGAGCGCCCTGGCCTGCCTCATCAGCTCAAGGCCGATCGTGCCTTGCCCGGCTATGATGGCCGGATCGTCGAAGGGCGGCACCAACACCATGCCTCTGTCGATATAGGGCCGAACCACGCTCATCCGGTCATCGCGGAAACGGTCGAAGGGCACCACCTCCGCGCCCATCTTGCGGACATTGCCGATCTTCATCGCCGGCGCGTCGGCCGGCATGGCGATGACCGCCTTGACGCCGAACATGGCGGCCGAAGCGGCGACGCCTTGCGCATGATTGCCCGAGGAGAAGGCAACGACGCCCCGGCCACGCTCTTCCTCGCTCAGCGACGACAGCTTGTTATAGGCGCCGCGGAATTTGAACGAGCCGGTGCGCTGCAGCGTCTCCGGCTTGAACAGGATGCGGCCGCCGAAGCGGTTGTTGAGTTCCTGCGATTCGATCAGGGGTGTTTCGACGATCAGGCCGGCAAGCCGGGCTGCGGCGGCATGGATGTCGGCTATGCCGGGAGGGGTGGTAGCGGTCATGCGAGGTCCAGCAAAAAGAGGTAGCGTCCTGTCATGATGCCCGCAAAGGCATGTTGCGCACCATTGAAAAAATGTGACCGTTACAAAGTTGGTGAGCTACCGGCGAAGTCGCCAATCTCCCCCCTCGTGGGGGAGATGTCCGGCAGGACAGAGGGGGGCGCTGTCCCGCCGACGGTTGACTGGGTTCTGCTTCTCAGCGGTCGGAGTGTCCAGCCGGGGACCCGCTGCCTGCGGCAGCTCCCCGGTTCGAACCCTTTGAAAGGTCCACCGGACCTTTCAATTCGCCTGCGGCGAACCGGCTTCTCACCCCAGCAACGTCCGTTGCCTCTTGGTCCCACCCAGCTTGCGCCAATTGTTGAAGCGGTGGCTGGCGGCGGCAAACGAGATCTTCATTTGCTGGGCGACCGAATAGCGCGACTTGCCTTCGTCGAACATGCGATAGCAGCACTCGACGCCTTCCTCGGTCAGCTTGCCGTCCGGCGCCTTGTTGTGCGGGTTGGCGGGGTCGAATTTTTCCACTTGCTGCTCGACCAGGCCCTTGAGGCGCTGCAGATCGGCCTCGATGCTGGCGATGAGATCGAGAACGGGTTTGGGGTCATAGCTGTGCGCGGGCTGTTTTGCCGTCATCTATGGATGCCTTTCTCTTGGGGTTGGTTCATATATAGGTGAACATTCGCTGATAATGAAGAGCGCCTCTCGCGCGCTGGCTTCAACAATTCTTGACTCCACGATCTCTGCGCGATTGACCCGGGGCATGCCAAACCCTAGTTTAGAACTATTCTAAACTAGGGTGATTTCCTCATGCTTTCCCGTGTTTTCGGCTTCGGCCGCCGCCCCTTTGAATCGCTTTCCGAACAGGAGATCCTGGCACTGGCCATTTCATCCGAGGAAGATGACGGCCGCATCTACCGGGCCTATGCCGACGGGCTGGCGGAAAGCTTTCCGCAATCGGCAAAGGTGTTCGAGGAGATGGCCGAGGAAGAGGACGGCCATCGCGATGCGCTGATAGAGCTGTTCCGCAAGCGGTTCGGCGAGCGCATCCCGCTGATCCGGCGCGAGCATGTGAAGGGCTATTATGAACGCAAGCCCGACTGGCTGGTCAGGCCACTCGGCATCGATTCCGTGCGCCGCCAGGCCGAAGCGATGGAGCAACAGGCCTACCGTTTCTATATCGAAGCGGCCAAGCGCACCACCGATGCCTCGACCCGGAAACTGCTCGACGACCTGGCGGCGGCCGAGCAGGGGCACGAGAACTCGGCGCATCAGCTGCAGCAGAAACATGTTCCGGGCGCGGTCAAGGACGAGGAGGCCAGCGCCGAGCAGCGTCAGTTCATCCTCACCTATGTTCAGCCGGGCCTGGCCGGGCTGATGGACGGCTCGGTTTCGACGCTGGCGCCGATCTTCGCCGCCGCCTTTGCCACGCACGACACCTGGCAGACGCTGCTGGTCGGTCTCGCCGCCTCGATCGGCGCCGGCATTTCGATGGGCTTCACCGAAGTCGCCTCCGACGACGGCAAATTGTCGGGGCGCGGTTCACCGATCAAGCGCGGCCTGACCGTCGGCATCATGACGACGCTCGGCGGTCTCGGCCACGCGCTGCCCTATCTCATCCCGAGCTTCTGGACGGCGACCGGCGTGGCGGCGGTCGTGGTGTTCTTCGAGCTGTGGGCCATCGCCTTCGTCCAGAACCGCTACATGCAGACCCCTTTCCTGCGTGCTGCCTTCCAGGTGGTCCTGGGCGGTGCGCTGGTGTTCGCGGCCGGTGTGTTGATCGGGAATGCGTAGTTCTTCCTTCCCCCCTTGTGGGGGAAGGTGGATCGGCGCGCAGCGCCGAGACGGATGAGGGGTGTTCCAGCGGAGTGAGACGTTGGTGATTTTTGCCGCCGTGCGCAGTTCAATTGAGACGTCTCGCCAAGCTGGAACACCCCTCATCCGTCGCCTTCGGCGACACCTTCTCCCACAGGGGTGTTTGGACCGGAGACATCGCGAACAGGTGTGCGAGGACATCGCGAACAGTTTTGCATTCTATCGAGCCAGGGTATTGAGGTCGATGGTTTCTATTTTCTGATGTCTGAACCATGCGTCGAATAGGCCGTCCGTTGCGGTCGGCCTGAAGGCGACGGACTTTCCCGCGAAGGCCCTGCACAAGCGCATTGAGCGTCCAA
>NZ_JBFUET010000022.1:0-91227 GCF_056403815.1 Mesorhizobium sp. P2_E9 | reverse complement strand
GGCCAGTCCAGCCTCGCCCTCGATCCGATAGCGCGAAAGCAACTTGTGGCCACAGGTCCGGCCGATACCGAAGCGCCGGCACAAAAGGCTCACATTCGCCCCAGGCGCTAGCGCCAGGCGCACGAACTCTTCCTTCTGTCTCATAGCGCTTCTGTCCTCGAATGGCATCCCGAACCCCCTCGCGCAAAAAGCGCAAAACTGTTCGCGATGTCCTCGCACACCTGTTCGCGATGTCACCGGTCCAAACAAAGGGGAGAAGGGAAGAGGCGTTTCTCACAGCGCCTTCACTGCTACCTTCACCGGCTGCTCAATCTCGAGCGGGTTGCGCAGCGGAAGGCCGAAATCCCCGGCCTCGATCTCGAACACATCGCCGGCCTCGGTCTTGACGCCGTCGGCGAAGGATAGTGTCGCCGTACCGAACATGTGCACATGCACGTCGCCGGGCTGGCGGAACGCCGAATATTTGAAGTGATGATGTTCGAGATTGGCGATGGTGTGCGACATGTTCGCCTCGCCCGACAGGAATGGCTTTTCCCACAGCGTGTTGCCATCACGCACGATGCGCGACGTGCCGCGGATGTCGGAAGGCAGGTCGCCGATCAGGATCTCCGGTCCGAACGAGGCATTGCGCAGCTTGGAATGGGCAAGAAAGAGATAATTCACGCGCTCGGTCACATGGTCGGAAAATTCGTTCGACAGCGTGAAGCCGACACGGAAGGGGGCGCCGTCATCGCCGATGACATAGATGCCGGCAACCTCGGGTTCCTCGCCGGCGTCCTTGGCGAAGGCCGGTGACAGGAGTGCCGCACCTGGCGCCACGGCCATCGTGCCATTGCCCTTGTAGAACCATTCCGGCTGCACGCCGACCTGGCCTTTGGCGGGTTTGCCGCCTTCCAGGCCCATGCGGAACATCTTCATGGAATCGGTGAGCTGCTCCTCGCCATCGGTGCTGAGCTTCTTGTGCATGGAATCGCGTGTCGCCGCCGAGCCGAGATGCGTCAGCCCGGTGCCGGTGAGATGCAGGTGTGCCGGATCGGGATGGTTGATCGGCGACAACAGCCGCCCCTTCTTGTAGGCGGCATCGAGATCGACCGTCTCGCCAAGTCCCTTGCGCTCGATCAGCGCGACGAGGCCGACGCCGGTGCGGGCAGCCTCCATCGCCAGCGAGTAGACGCTGCGGGCGCCGTTGATGATCCGGGTCTTGCCGCCATTGCGGGCAACGACGCGGATGGTCTCGGCGTCGTCGAGAATCTGCGAGATCAGCATGATCAATCCTCTCTCATGTGTCTTGGCCTGGTTGCCTCTCGGCAAACCCTGACCTGCGCGGCTCGGACCTCGCCGCGCCACGGGTGAAATTCTTCGTCCGGATTGCGCTCGCGGGCTTGATCCCCGGGGGGACTTCTTGATGCCGACTATTTGCCGGCAGCATCGCGATCTAGACCCGTATGCCTTCCTCGTTACCTCGCCGGAGCGGTTCAACCCGCTCCAAGTATTTTGTTTCGAGTCAATCCCTGTGGGAAAACCACGACGCAGTTTTCCTGGAATTGCTCCTGTCAGGCCTTGTTCTTGTTATAGACGTCGAAGATCACGGCGCCGAGCAGAACCAGGCCTTTGACCACCTGCTGCCAGTCGACATTGACGCCCATGATCGACATGCCGTTGTTCATGACGCCCATGATGAAGCCGCCGACGACCGCGCCGATGACCTGGCCGACGCCGCCCATCGCCGAGGCGCCGCCGATGAAGACGGCGGCGATGACGTCGAGCTCGCTGCCCAGACCCGCCGCGGGCACCGCCTGGCCGAGGCGAGCCGCGATGATCAGGCCGCCGAGCGCCGACAGCACGCCCATGTTGATGAACACCATCAGTGTCAGCCGCTCGGTGTTGATGCCCGACAGCTGTGCCGCCTTGGGATTGCCGCCCATGGCGTAGATGCGGCGGCCGATGGTCATGCGCTTGGTGACGAAGACGAACAGCGAGATCAGCACGCCCATAACGAGCAGCACCACCGGCAGGCCCCTGTAGCTGGCGAACTCATAGACCAGGAACAACGCCAGCGCGCTGGCGACCAGCGTCTTGATGATGAACAGGGGGAACGGCTCGGCCTCATAGCCGTGACGTTCGCGCTTGCGCCGCGTCCTCACTCCGAAATAGGCATAGGCCACGACGGCGACCAGACCCAGCACGATCGTCGTCATGTGCAGCGTCAGGCCGCTGCCCATGATGGTCTTGCCGGCCGCATTCACCGTCGGCGGGATCAGCGTCAGCGGGCCGATGACATCCGGGATGAAGCCGGAGCTGAGCATTTTGAAGTCGTCCGGAAGCGGCCCGACCGAGGATCCGCCGCCCAGCAGCGCCTGGCAGATGCCGCGGAAGATCAGCATGCCGGCCAGCGTGACGATGAAGCTCGGTATTCGGTGATAGGCGATCCAATAGCCTTGTGCCGCGCCGATCAGGCCGCCCACGACCAGGCAGACGATCGAAACCACCAGCGGATTGCTGAGCGGTCCGAGCTGCCAGATGACCATCATGTTCGCCGCCAACGCGCCGATGAAACCGGCGACCGATCCGACGCTGAGGTCGATATAGCCGGAAACGATGACCAGCAGCATGCCCAGCGCCATCACGATGATGAAGGAATTCTGCTGCACCAGATTGCTGAGGTTGACCGGCTTGAACAGCGTTCCCGACGTGGTGAACTGGAAGAACAGCATGATGACGATCAGCGCGATGATCAGACCGTATTCGCGCAGGTTCGTCGTCAGCGCCGAGACGGCGATACGTGGACGCTGTTCTTCGGCGACATTACCATGCGGGGCGGGGGCGCTCTCGGTGCTCATGCTGCTTTTCCTTCTCCGCGAACGATGGCGCGCATTATTTTTTCCTGGCTTGCGTCCGCCGCCGGCATTTCGCCGACGATGCGGCCTTCGTTCATGACGTAGATGCGGTCAGTGATACCGAGCAATTCCGGCATTTCCGACGAGATGACCACGATTGCCTTACCTTCGGCAGCAAGGCGCGCGATGATCGTGTAGATTTCATACTTGGCGCCGACGTCGATGCCGCGTGTCGGCTCGTCGAGGATCAGCACTTCAGGATCGGCGAACAGCCATTTCGACAGCACCACCTTCTGCTGGTTGCCGCCCGAAAGATTGCCGGTCAACTGATAGACGCTGGAAGCGCGGATATTGGTCTTCTTGCGATAGTCGTTGGCAACGGCGAGCTCGCGCATGTCGTCGATGACGCTGTGGCGCGAGACGCCGCCGAGATTGGCGAGCGTGATGTTGTGCTTGATATGGTCGATGAGGTTGAGGCCGTAGGTCTTGCGATCCTCGGTCACGTAGGCGATGCCGTGTTGGACCGCCTTGCTTACCGAGGAGACATCGACCGGCTTGCCCTTGAGCAGCACCTCACCGGTGATGCGGCGGCCGTAGGAGCGGCCAAACAGGCTCATGGCGAATTCGGTGCGGCCGGCGCCCATCAGCCCGGCAATGCCGACCACCTCGCCCTTGCGCACGTTGATGTCGATGCCCTTGATCACCTGCCGCTCGGCATGGATCGGGTGATAGACCGACCAATTCTTCACCTCGAACACGACCTCGCCGATGTGAGGCTCGCGCGGCGGATAGCGGTCGTCTAGCGAGCGGCCGACCATCGAGGTGATGATGCGGTCTTCCGAGATGTCCTTCTTGGCCAGCGTCTCGATGGTGCGCCCGTCACGGATGACGGTGACCTTGTCGGCGACCCGGTTGATCTCGTTGAGCTTGTGCGAAATCAGGATCGAGGTCATGCCTTGCCGCTTGAATTCGAGCAGCAGGTCGAGCAGCGCCTGGCTGTCCTTTTCGCTGAGCGACGCCGTCGGCTCGTCGAGGATCAGCAGCTTCACTTCCTTGCTGAGCGCCTTGGCGATCTCGACCAGCTGCTGCTTGCCGACGCCGATATTGGTGATCAGCGTCTTGGGGTCTTCCTTGAGGCCCACCTTTTTCAACAGCGCGCTTGTGCGCTGCTCGTTGGCGTCCCAGTCGATGACGCCGAATTTGGCGTGCTCGTTGCCGAGGAAGATATTTTCGGCGATCGACAGCATCGGCACCAGCGCAAGCTCCTGGTGGATGATGACGATGCCCTTGTGTTCGCTGTCCTGGATGCCTTTGAACTGGCATTCCTGGCCCTGGAAGATGATCTGGCCGTCATAGGTGCCGGAGGGATAGACGCCCGACAGCACCTTCATCAGCGTCGACTTGCCGGCGCCGTTCTCGCCGACCACGGCGTGGATCTCGCCTTCCTCGACGCTGAGGTTGACGTTCGACAGCGCCTTCACGCCGGGAAACGTCTTGGTGATGTCGCGCATCTCCAAAATCGTCGAGGCCATGGTAACTACCGCTCCTTGAGAGGTCGGCAAACACTGCCGGCGAGGTCGGTAACAATACCGGGCTCGCTGGTGAACGAAAAGGGGCCCTGCGTCGCGCAGGACCCCTGATTTTAGAACCGAAATTACTTCAGATCTTCGGCCTTGATGTAGCCGGAGTCGACGACCAGCTTCTGGTAGTTCGACTTGTCGACCTCATGCGGCGTCAAGAGGATCGAGGGAACGACCTTGACGTCGTTGTTGTAGGTCTTGGTGTCGAGGCCATCCGGCTTGCCGCCCGAGAGCACCTTGTCAACCAGACCGACGGTAGCCTTGGCCAGGTCGCGGGTGTCCTTGAACACGGTCGAGTACTGCTCGCCCGTGATGATCAGCTTGACCGAAGCGGTCTCGGCGTCCTGACCGGTCACGATCGGCCAGGGCTGAGCGGCCGTGCCGTAGCCAACGGCGCGCAGCGAGGCGGTGATACCACGCGACAGGCCGTCATAGGGCGACAGAACGCCGTCGACGCGGCTGCCGTCCGAGTAGTTGGCGGAGAGCAGGTTGTCCATGCGGGCCTGGGCGGTCGCCGCCAGCCAGCGCAGCGTGCCGACCTTGTCCATGCCCATCTGGCCGGACTTGATCTTGATCGAGCCGTCGTCGATCAGCGGCTGCAGGACGGAAATCGCACCATTGTAGAAGAAGAAGGCGTTGTTGTCGTCGGGCGAGCCGCCGAACAGTTCGACGTTCCACGGCTTGGTGTTCGGGAAGCGCTCCTTGAGGCCCTTGACCAGCGAATTCGCCTGGATCACGCCGACGCCGAAATTGTCGAACGTGGTGTAATAGTCGACATTGGCGGTCTTCTTGATCAGGCGGTCATAGGCGACGACGACGACGCCCGCATCAGCGGCCTTCTGCAGCGCATCCGAGAGCGTGGTGCCGTCGATCGAGGCGATGATCAGCGCCTTCGGGCCCTTGGTGATTTCGTTTTCCAGCTGGCTGAGCTGGTTGGGGATGTCGTCCTGCGCATACTGCAGGTCAACGGTGTAGCCGAGAGCCTCGAGCTGGGACTTGACGGCATCGCCGTCGTTGATCCAGCGCTGCGAAGTCTTGGTCGGCATCAGCACGCCGACAAGACCCTTGTCGGCTGCGTGCGCCGAATAGGTCATGGCAGCGATGCCAAGCGCCGCGACTGCGGCCAGTGTCTTGATGATTTTCACATAACTCTCCCTGGTTAATGGACGCGGCACCCCGGGGGTCGCGGGCCGCGCAATCGTGCAGAAGCGCCAAGGCACTGCTGCCGTCATATCGATCTCCGGTATCCTCCCATGGCCCCGAGGCGCTGATTTCAATCGATACGATTTTTATCGTCGGCGACCGTCACGTCTCGAAGCGCCGTGAAGTTGCGACCCTTTTGCCATAACTGTCAAATGCGATCTTTGATGGTTGCTATACCGCAAGTGGTATATGTTATGGGCCGTGGCAGGTTGCTGGCAAGTGCCAGAGGGTCGCGCAAGAGGCAAGGAAAATCCATGGCGGCGTTACGGAATCCGACTGAGATTTCAAATGGTTACAATGAGACTCCGGGCGATGGCGAAACCCTGCTGCGCAGTGGTCTCAGCCTGCGTCACATGCGCATGATCGTCGCGCTCGACGACCATGGCCGGGTGAGCGCGGCGGCGCAGGTCATGAACATTTCGCAGCCGGCGGCATCGCGCATGATCGCCGAGATGGAGGCGGTGCTCGAGGTGAAGCTGTGCGAGCGGCTGCCGCGTGGCATCACGCTGACGCCCTACGGCAAGGCGCTGGCCAGGCGCGCACGCTCGATCCTGCTGGAGATGCGCGAGGTCGATCGCGAGATTTCCGAGCTCAAGGCGGGCAAGGGCGGTTCCGTGTTTCTCGGCGCCGTGACGGCGCCGGCGATCGAACTGGCGGTGCCGGCGATTCGCGAAATCCGCCGCATCTACCCGCGCATCGAGATCACCATGCAGGTCGAGACCTCCAATGTGCTGGCGCGCGAACTGATCGCCACGCGCCACGATTTCATCATTGCGCGCATCCCCGACGACCTCAATCCGCGGCTGTTCGAATCGCGTGTCATCGGCGTCGAGAAAGCCTGCCTGATCGTGCGCCGTGGCCACCCGCTGACCAGGGGCGACGTGGTGCGGCTGGAAGATACTGCCGCCTATGACTGGGTTTTCCAGTCGGGCGGTTCGCCCTTGCGTCAGGCGATGGAGAGCAATTTCCTCAACCGCAACATCGCGCTGCCGGACCGGATCCTCAACACCAGTTCGCTGCTCCTCACGCTGGTCATGGTCGCGCACTCCGACGCCATCGCGCCGGTCTCGGTACAGGTGGCGAAATTCATCCAGAATCCCGACGGACTCGCCGGCGCCATCGACGTGGTCCAGACCGAATTCGACATCGAGGTCAGGCCCTACAGCCTGATCACCGTCAGGAATCGCGCGCTGTCGCCGGCCGCCAAGATGCTGCACGACTTCATTCTGCGTGAAGTGGGATGATGGAACAAGACGTGCAGTCGCGCGTTCAGCGAAATCGGCATGCTCGCTGGAGCCCGTTTTGGGCGAGGGAACGGGTGCTGATGTCAACAACTTGGGAGGTTCTGATGGAACGTCGGTTGTTTCTCACTGGAATGCTAGGCGTTGCGGGGGCCGCGGCGTTTGCGAGCCTAGCCGGACCCGGTCGCGCGGTTGCCGGCGTTCCCCAGGGCAATGGAATTCTCGATGAGCTGGACAAGCAGGATGCGGCTGTCTTGGAAGGCGATGACGGCGTCGAGCTCGAGCAGGTTTCCCATCGTCGTTGGCATCATCGCTATTACGGAGACCGCTACTACGGAGAGAGGCGGCGGCGGCGGCGCGGTTGGAGACGAGTTTGCCGCCGCTACTGGCGCCACGGACGCCGTCATGTGCGTTGCTGGCGCGAGCGGGTATGGCTCGGCGTCTGGCTGTAATTAACCGTTGACGAAAAAGGGCCGGCCACCGCAGCGTGGCCGGTGTCGTCTCTGCACAGACGCGTAGGGTCCAAGGCTTGCGTGTTGTAATGCCTGGCTTGGCACAAACCACCCAACCGTGACGGAATCGTCCGTCCCAGTTATCCTAAGATCGAATTGACGGAATCATATTAGACTTTACTAATTGAAATGCCCGTCAGATAGAGGTGTGACCATGCCGAGTGGCCATTAAGGAGCAGAACCATATCCCGTAACACCGGCCACACGTTTGCAGACCAGGGGCAATCGGCACGCATGAAAGGCGTGGCGATACTGACCGAAGCCCGCAGCGGCTCCGAATGGCTTGGCAGCCTGGCAAACAGCACCGGAATAATGGGTCAATCGGCAGAATGGCTCGACACGGGCACGCTGGGGTCCAAGCCGAAATCTTTCAATGAACTCCTGTCCGCGGTGATCGATCGCGGCGGGACCGCAAATGGCAGGTTCGCTGTAAAGCTGTTTCCGCGGCATCTTCACTGGTCGCAGGCGAAATATGGAGCCGACTTCCTCGCGGAATGCGTCCGGCGCCATGACATGGGTCTGGTCCTGCTGGAGCGGCGGGACCGTCTTCGCCAGGCGATCTCCTATTGCAGGGCAAAGGCGTCGGGCCGTTGGCGAAGCACGATGGACGTTGCTGATCTGGTGCCGCAATACGATTTCGCCGGTATCTGCCAGGCCTATTTCCTGATCGAGCAGAGCTATGCCTTCTGGGAGGCCTACTTGCGTCTGGCCGACCTGCCTTACGACCATTTCTTCTATGAAGATCTTCTGGACGATCCTCATCCTTACGTCGCATCGGTTGCCCGGCAGTTGTCTGTTGAAATGCCCAGCGGGAAGCTTGCGACGAATTTGCGGTTACAGCGAGACAGCCGCACCGAAGAGTGGGCCGAGCGGTTTCGGAACGACGCCAGGTCCGGGGACCTGCTGGCGCATCTCCCCAAGAAGGTGGCGCCGCGAAACATCAGCAACCTCGCCCGGTTCCTCCTCAAGAAGCAGATGCGCGTTGGCCAGGCTTAGCTTCGCTGCATCGGCAGGATTCGGCTCAGTGAGGCCGTAAAGAGAACATAGGCTGTAAAACTGTCAGTTTCAGGGTTCTCCAAATCAGGTGCAACCCTTGCGGCTTATGCTGGAGCGGGTAGCGGGAATCGAACCCGCGCGTTCAGCTTGGGAAGCTGACAGGCTACCATTACATCATACCCGCGCGTGCCCTCGTTACCATGAGGTTCGGCCTTCGGGCAATCGCAAAGCGATCCCTGAACAGACGCTTTCGCGGTTCCCCCAGCGCTGGTCCGCGATTTCTATTTCGCCTTCGCGACTTTGTTGCTGGCGGCAAAGCTTGGCCAGTATTTCGAGATGGCGAGCGTCGCGCCGGCGGAAGAGAAATGGCCGTAGTCGAAGTAGAGAAACTGCCTGGTGCCCGCGTCGGCATAGGAACAGCCGGCCGAGTCGCAGAGATAGGCCAGCGGGTCGATGAAGGTGGCCCCTTTGGTAAACGGCAGCACCTGCTTATTGATGTCCGGATCCATGGCCATCGGCCAGGATGTGTTGGCGACATGGTCCCGTCTCGCGAAGAAGGCGATTTTCTGGACGTCGGCGATGAATTCCGGAGACTGGCCGATGACATAGACCTTGACGCCCATGTCGCGCAGCCGGTCAATCGTCTTCTGCAGGCCGTCAAAACCCCTGGCCTGGTAGTCGGTCCATCGGCCGCTCAAGATCACGGCCTGGATGTTGGCTTCGCGGATGATCGACAGCGCCCGTTCGTTGAAGCGCGTGCAGGCCGGCCGGGCGTAGGAAAAGTAGCTCAGGTTGGGTGGGCAGCCAGCATAGGTGTACTGGATGACATTGGCCTGGATCTTCTCGGCATTGGCCTCCAGCCCCGACACATAGTGAGCCGCGAAGGAATCGCCCCACAGCAGCACGTTGGTGGCAAAGCCATGCGTGCGGGTGCAGTCGGCGAGGTTCCAGTCCTCGATCCGGTTCGCGCCCTCGTTGAAACAGACGCCGTTGCGCCAGTCACCCACCACGACCCGTTGCGTCGAGAAGTCCGGGAACCGTTGCGGAAAACCCTTGCCCAGCACATCGGCCAGGCCGCCGACGCACAGCAAGGCGATCGCCGCGGCTGAGAAAGCGAAGATGGGCAGCGGGGCGGTGAAGGCCCCCTTCTGGCGGAAGGGCTGCTCGACATACTTCCACGAGAATGTCGCCAGCGCGACGCTCGCCACCGTCATCGCCATGATCGTCGGCACGTCGATGGCTTTCAGCGAGAGGTAGTGGACGAACGAATTGATCGGCCAGTGAACGAGGTAGAGCGAATAGGAGATGAGCCCGACCCAGACCAGCGGAGTGAGCTGAAGCACGCGCGTCGCGACAGGCACCGGCCTGTCGGCATGCGCCTGGCCCGCATAGATGAGCAGCGCCGTTCCGATGCAGGGGAACAGGGCATTGTAGCCCGGAAACGGGTCGCTCTCCGAAATCGTCAGGAAGCCGAATGCGATCAGGCCAAAACCGGCGAGGCCGATCAGTTCCGTCAGCGGACGGCTGGTCAGTGCCGGCGGTTTTTTCAGCATCAGAATGGCGCCCAGCGCCAGTTCCCAGATGCGTGTCGGCAGGAGGTAGAAGCCGGCAGTCGGCGCCAGCGTGGTTGCCATGACCGCCAGGGCAAAACTGCCGATGGCGATCGGCAGCAATATCGTCAGCCAGCGCTTCGAGGCGTATCGGTAGATCAGATACACCAGGATCGGCGCGAAGATATAATACTGCTCTTCGACCGAAAGCGACCATGTGTGCAGCAGTGGCCGCAGTTCCGCGTCGATGGAGAAATAGTTGGTCGTCTTCCAGAAATAGATGTTCGACCAGAAGGTCGAGGCCGCGATCACGCTGAGGCTGTATTCGTGAAGGTCGGACGGCAGCAGGATGAACCAGGCGGCGATGCTCGCGAGCAGGATGACGAAAGTCAGCGCCGGCAGGATGCGCCGCGCACGGCGCCAGTAGAAGCGGCCGATCGAGAACTGGCCGCGCTCGAGATCGTCGAGCAGGCTGCCGCTGATCAGATAGCCCGATATGACGAAAAAGATGTCGACGCCCGTGAAGCCGCCGGGAATGGCGGACACGCCGAAATGGAAGAGCACGACGGGCAGCACCGCAACGGCCCGCAGACCATCGATATCGCGTCTGTAATTCATTCGGCCGGTCCGTACGCCGTGGCCCATGGCAGTCGTGCGGCGGAACCTGACATGCTGCTCATACGGCGATCCCCGTCGTAGTCGTGGCTTGTGGGGCCCCGGACTGTGCTCTGCAGCAGAAGTTTGCTGCACTGCAACATGCATGTCAAGGCATATGCCGCCCTTTGAACGCTGGCGAAGCCGTTTCGCGGGAGGTAGATCAGGCGCCGGGCAGGTAGATCACGGCGTCGTCGTCCGCATAGGCCCGCTTCCAGCCCAGCTCCGCGAAGAACGGAATGCGGGTGTCGTCGGCCGTAAGAAGTGCCCAGCCTATCGCGTATTTCTTCAGCTGTGCCTCGAGCAGCGGTTTTCCGTCGCTGTGTCCCGTTGCCTCGTCGGTTTTCGTGAACCCGCCCAGGAACAACTGGTCCGTCCTGCCGTCGATATAGGTCTTGATGCCGTGGAAGATCAGCGTGCCGCCGAAATTGTAGGAATTCAGCACGTTGCCTGTGAGGTGGTGATCCCTGGCGAATGCGAGGGCGCCACTGGCCGATGTCTTCGGGCTCGGCGCCACCTGATAGGCACTGCCGAGGACCAAGACCGAGCCGAACAACAAGACAGCCATCGCGCCGCAGATCGCGTAGAACCGGCTGGCGAAGAGTTTTTCCAGCCCGTCACGCTTTTCGGCCAGCCAGCTCGTGGTTGAGAGCGAAGGGTATTGCAGTGCGACCTCGACCGCGATCACCAGGGGAATCAACAGGAAGGGCAGATATACAAATCGCAGATGGGCGAGATAGACATGCAAGGCGAAGACGATGAACAACGCCTTGGCCCAGCCGATCCGCAGCCTCGATACCAAAAGCCCGAAAAGCGCCAGCAGCATCGCCGCTTCCTGGAAGAGCTGCTCCTGGGCATTGAACGGTCGCCACTCCAGGATAAGGGGCACGGCCTCGTTGCCATAGGCCACGGTGAACGTCGCCAGGATGGCTTTCACGCCATAGGGATGCAGCAAGCTGACCAGTGGGCAGAGCAAGCCGAAAGCGACCCATTTTGCCAGCAGGACGGGTTTCGACAGGCCCAAGCGCGCCAGCAGAGCGAGCCCGGCAAAGGCGGCGATGACGAAACTCAGGGTGAACGTGGCATGCAGGTTGGCCCACAAGACGACGAGCACGAGCAGCCACAAAGGCGGGGCCTTCTCTTCTTGTGCGGCACGAAACAGCATTGCCGTCCAGACGACGATGATCGGCAAGGTGAGGACGTGGGGGCGCGCCGTGTAGATCGGGGCGATCAGGAAAGCCGCCGCGAAGGCCAGCGCTATCGCCAGTATCGGCTTCAGCCATGCGCTGAGGAACCATCCCATCAACAAGACGGTCAGGCCGACCGTGGCGATGATCAGGGTGACGACGCCATTCCAGCCGCCCGCACGGTAGGCAAGGGCCAGAAAGACCTGCCCCAGCCATTCCTTGGCGATCCAGGGCTGGCCGGCGAACGTATAGGAATAGGGATCGACGGCCGGAAACGTCCGGTTTTCCAGGAAGTCCAGTCCGACCTTCACTTGCCACCAATTGTCGGGATCCTGCAGGATCGCACCGGCAAAGGCGGTGAGCACGAATGCCACGATGCAGGCGCCGAGAAGGCAGAATACCAGCCGTATGCGTTGCGCGTCCCCGAGTGAAGGCGTCGCCGTCACGATAGTTGCGGCCTGGTTCATGTTATCGCCATTTCGCGTTCGTTGCGGCCACGGGATCATCCGCGCCGCCGACAAAGACGAACCGGGCCGAGCCAAGATAGAAGATTATCGAGTAGAGGCAATTTCCCGCCAGATGGACAAACGGGTTCTCGATGAAGCCGGCAGACATGGCGGTAATCACGACGCCCAGATTGGCGCCATAGGCGACGACGAAAGTGATCGCGTATCGAGTGACCCCGCCGGGGCGAAAGCCGCCGGCACGTCCGAATGTCCATTGACGATTGAGGAAGAAGCCAAGCGTGAGGCCCGCGGCATAGCCTGCCGCATTGGAAAGGATATCGCCGAGGCCCAGCGCCAGCCCGGCCAGGATCAGCGTATATCCAAGCGCCGTGTTGACAAGCCCGACGGCGCCGAAGCGCAGCATCTGCGAGATATCAGACGGAAGAGCCGACCGCATCCTGCCCATGCCGTTCCCGTTGCTTCCGGTCGACCTTCGCCTCAGCCACGCGCGGCTCTTTTCGCCATCTCCTGCAGGCGATGGACGGGCAGGTCGCTGTCCTTGGCCGGCCGGTCGCGCGCAACGATTTCGTTGACGAAGTAGAGCGGCCGCCGCTTTGTCTCCATATACATGCGGCCGAGATACTCGCCGAAGATGCCGAGCACCAGAAGCTGGACGCTGCCCATGATCAGCATGATCGCGGCAAGACTCGTCCAGCCGGGCACCACATTGCCCCTGGACCATTCGAACAGCGTGTAGCCGAGCACGACCAGTCCGAGCAGACCGAACATCATCCCCAGCAGCGAGGCAAACCGCAACGGCACGATCGAAAAGCTGGTCATCGCGTCGACCGCCAGAAGAACCATCTTCTTCAGGGGATAGTGGGTGGTGCCGGCAAAGCGCCGGTGCCTTTCATAGGGAAAGGCGACTTGCCTGAGCCCTATCCAGCTCACCATGCCGCGAATGAACCTGTAGCGCTCGGGCATCGCATTCAGATGGTCGAGCGCACGGCGGCTCATCAGCCGGAAGTCGCCGGAGTCCGGTGCGATCTCGACATCGACCATCCGGCCGAGCAGGCGGTAGAACAGCGACGCGGAAGCAAGCTTGAACCAGCTTTCGCCGTCGCGCTTCACCCTCTGGCCGTAGACGACGTCGAAGCCTTCATCCATCTTCGCCATCATCGCGCTGAGCAGTTCGGGCGGATCCTGGAGGTCGGCGTCGAGAATGAGAATGCGCTCGCCGCGGCAGAATTCCAGCCCGGCGCTGAGCGCGATCTGGTGGCCGTAATTGCGGGCAAGGTCGATGGCGACGACATGGTCGTCCTTTTCGGCCAGTTCGAAGATCGCCTCGCGGGTGCCGTCGGTCGCTCCGTCGATGACAAGCACGATCTCGTAGGAAGGGCTTTGCTCGAGGCACACGGCGCTGACGCGTCGGTGAAGCTCGGCCACGCCGTCGCGTTCATTGTAGCATGGCACCACGACCGACAGGGCGATTGCGCGGTGCGCGCCGATTTTTCCCGTTCCCACCAAAGCCTGGCTCCCGCTCTTGGAATGGCAATAGCCGCAATTGGTTAGAAAACAGATAAGCCAGGGATCGACACGGGGTCATCGGCCGGCCGACGCCATGGGCCCGACACCGTCACGAAAGCACCGGCAACTCCATGCGGATGCGGGCGCCGCGCCATGAGCCCGTCAGGATGCGGATCGTGCCGTCATGCAGCAGCGCGATCTGCCGGGCGAGATTCAGTCCTAGCCCCGCCCGGCGCGACTGCGGCTGCAAGCGGTAAAAGGGTTCGAAGACGTTCTCATGCTCTTCCGCCGGAATGCCGGGGCCTTCGTCGCGCACCTCGACGCCACCGGTGCCGTCGATGGCGATCGTGATCGTGCCGCCGCCGCCGCCATGCTCGATGGCGTTGCGCACGAGGTTGGCGAGCGCGCGCTCGATCTGCAGGACATTGACCTCCACCTGGGCCTTGCCGGGTGGAGGCTCGAAGGCGAGGTCATAGCCGGCCTCGATGGCCAATGGGGCGAAGTCGGCGGCGACCCGGCTGACGAGATCGTCGAGATCGATGAACTGGCGCTGGTCCGACGGCCGGTCGAGCAACTGATGGTCGAGCAGTTGCTGGGCAAGATGCGACAGGCGCTCGATGTCATGCAGCAGGCGCACGCTCTGCGGCTCCTGCTTCAGCAGTTCGGCGCGTGTGCGCAGGATGGCGATCGGCGTGCGCAGTTCATGCGCCGCGTCGGTGAGGAAGCGGTTGTGGCGGTCGTAGCCTTGGGCGACGCGGGCGAGCGCCTCGTTGAAGGCATGCACCAGCGGCGCGATTTCCTGGGGCACCTGCTTGACCGGCAACTGCATGGCGCGGGTGCCGATGTCGATGCGCGTGGCCTGGCGGACCGTTTCGACAAGGCCGGCGAAGGAGCGGCGCACCACGGCTGGCGTCGTCACCAGCGTCGTGGTTCCCATGACCAGGACGATCGGCAACAACAGGATGAGGATGATGACCGCAAGCGCGGGGAGTGCCTTCTCCCAGTTCCTGCTGCCATCGGGGTTCCTGGCGACGTCGATCGTGGCCGAAATGCTGAGCTCGAGGCCGTCGGTTTCTCGCGACGACCGCGTCCCGGCGATGATCTGTACCGTGCCGGCCCTGGTCGCGGCCTTTTCAAGATAAGCCTCCGGCCTCAAATCATCTTCGGAAAATCCGATGGTGGCGTGATCGGCCTCGCCCAGCAGGTCGCCAAAATTCCGGGCGTAGACGTCAGGCACGGTGCCAAAGCGCACGCTCTGGCCGCTGCCGTCGCGAACGATGTACCAGACATTGGGGAAGCCCTCGCGAAAGCTGGTAAGCTCCTCGGTCTCAAGCACGATCAGTTTGCCGTTGCCGTCACGGCCGACCGCTTCCTTGATGGCGGCAACGGCCGCCTCGTTGTCGATCAAAAGGCGCGGATTGGCGATCCAAAGCGCTGCCGCGCAAAGCACGATGAAGATCAGCAGCGTCGCCGCCTGCAGCAGGATCAGCCGCCGGACGAGGATCCACTGCAGCGAGCGCGTGCGGACCTTCTTCACGAGACCGCCCGCAAGAGGTAGCCAAGGTTGCGGATCGCCCGGATCTCGATGCCGGCGGCGACATCGTCGAGCTTGCGGCGCAGCCGCGAAATATGCGCATCGAGTGCATTGGAGCCGATCTCGTCATCCAGCGCGTAGACGGCTTCCTCCAGCGCGCTGCGCATGATGGTCCGCCCCGGCCGGCGGATCAGCGTTTCGAGCACCAGCCTTTCGCGCCGCGGCAGATCGAGCGTCTGGTCCTCGACCAGCGCCTCGCGATGGCGGAAATCATAGGTGAGGCGGCCGACCATCGTCTGGTTGGCGCGCGACGTGAACGAGCGCCGGTGCAAGGCATGAAGCCGCGCGACGAGTTCCACCGTGGCAAAGGGCTTGACCATGTAATCGTCGGCGCCGGCATCGAGCCCGGCGACCCGGTCGTCCAGCCCGCTCATCGCCGTCAGCGCGATGACCGGCACATCCAGATGCAAGGCGCGCAGGCGCGGTATGAGGCTGAGGCCGTCGCCATCCGGCAGCCGGCGGTCCAGCACCACCGCGTCATGATAGCCCAGGCGGGCCATCGCCTCGGCATCGGCCAATGTCGCGGCATGGTCGACGATGATGTCCAGACGCTCGAGAGCGGCCTTCAGCACGGAGGCCATTTCCGGTTCGTCCTCGATCAACAGGACGCGCATGAATATTCTCCTTTATCCGCGGCCGGTCTGGGTCTTCGGCCGCGGCAAATCATTCGCATTCCAGCTTTGGCTGGCGGAAATTGGTGATGAACCAGCGGCCACCGGAGGCGCGGGCGTAGAATGTGTAGAAGCATTCCTGATGCTCGATATAGCCGGGCATCTCGGTCTCTTCATAGACGGTTCCGTGTTTTGTGTGGCGAACCTCACCGCTCGAGGTCCCGGAAACCGCTGACGTCGATACCTTGCGCCACTGATAGGCGCGTTCGCCCTGGCCAAGATCGACGATCGCCGTTGATGGACCGTAATCCAGGATGACCGATTCGACCGGCTGTCCGACATAGTTCTTCATGATGTCGGAGGCACAGCCCGCGAGCGCGAGCGCGACTGCGACGAACACTATCTTCGAGCCCCGTATGAGGAGGCCGGCGCCATATGTGAACATATCGGAACAGATTCCCATCATGAAAATTCACGTGCGGGGACCTAGATCGCGAAGATTGCATCGACATTGCGAAGAGGCGCGGGAACTGGGTCCGTTACGGAAAAAGCCGACCGCCGCCTCAGGTCTTGGCGCATGCCGAAACGCAGGATTGCGCGATGCCGGCTGGCATCGCGCAATCCGACCCAACTGTTCTAGAACCGGTAGTTGATGCCGGCCTTCAGCTCATGGCTGCCGATCGTCGTCTTGGACGTGCCAAGGGCCGATGTCGTCTCGACGCCGGGGGTGCGGACATAGTCGTACTCGACCTTGGCGGATAGCCCACCGGCAAAGCCCTGCTCGATGCCGGCGCCCAGCAGATAGCCCACCTTCCATCCATCGGCGCTGCCGACATTGTCACCCTTGTCGAATTTGGTCAGGGCAACGCCGCCGGTTCCAAACAGCAGCGTCTGGTCGAAGCTCACGCCTGCCTTGGCCTTGGCGGCACCACGCCATTTCTCCTTGATCTTGCCGCCCTGGACGTCATGTTCGGCGCCGCCCAGATAGGAGCCTTCGATCTCGGCGCCGAGGACCGCCGGACCCATCTGCTGGTTGTAGCCGGCCTGAACGCCGCCGCTGAAGCCATTTCGATCGGCGAACGGATTGGGCATCCTTGTGAACGCCGTGCCGCCATGGACGCCGACATAGGCGCCGCTCCACTGGAAGGCGGGGGGATCATTGTAGGTCGGTGAAAGGTCGGCGGCCATCGCCGGCCCGAGAAGGCAGATGCCAAGGACACCGGCCGTCAAGACGATCTTTGCTTGAGAGGACACGAGCATTACTCCAACACAAACGCGCATCCGGCAAATCGGTACGCAGGTTAACTCCCGGGGAGCCTGGCCGTTGCGGCGGTCGGGCTCCGATTTGGTGTCTTTCAGGGATGGCTGCACGGTCCTGAAACTGGCGTTCGCCAGCTGTGGTAGGGGGTCGGAGCGTCATGCAATCAGTCACCTGAAAGACGCCGACTGTCTCGCAGGTGAAAATTGCACGCACATTGCGCAAAATTCGAAAATGACGATTTTGTACTTTATTTTCAATAAATTAAAGTGATTTTGTTTACCTATATTTAAGAATTGCGGGCCTTCGCAAGCCCGGAATTTCGATCACTTGTTCGAGATGAACAGTCCCTCCAGTTGCTCGACTCCCATGCGGCAGCGTACAAAATCCGTGGGCAAATGGCCTCCGGCCGGAGGCTTCGGTTTGCTGTGCCCAGGGCAATTCGGGGGAATTTGCTTTGCGGATCATCTATTTCCATTCGGATACGCATCCGTATGACAAGGCGATCTACCCGGGTGTAGGCCCGGCCTTCGCCAGACCGTTGTCGTGGGAGGCCCGGCCGATCAGCCAGATCGGCCAGGGCGATTGCGAGGTCGCCGTCGTCGACAATCGTCTCGAACCCGGCGATGTCGAGGTGCTCAAAAAGCATCTGGCGGTTGCCGCCAGCCGGCGGCCACTGCTCTTCTTCCGGGTCAGCGATCCGGACATGCCGGAGACGGCCAATCCCTGTGTCAGGTACATCTTCGATTGCGCCGACCATCCCGGCGTCCACTATGCGACGACCTACGATCCCGAGGGACCATTCCTGGCCTTCGTGACGACGCTGAAAGTCTCTCGCGTCGTCCACTTGCCCTACGCATACGATTCCTCGCGAGAACTCGATACTCCGCTTTCTGGCCGTCGCCGAAAGATCTTCCTGTCGGGCAGCAATTCCAGGACCCTGTATCCGTTGCGCTATGCCCTGCGTCGCAAGCGCTCCCGGTTTCCCTGGTTGAGGCCGTTTCTTTTCGATCTCAAGCATCCCGGCTATCCGGAGGATGGAAAGCCGCCGCGTCACGACATCACGCACGCGCGCTTTGTCAGCCTTGCCTCGCAATTCACCCATTTCTTCCTTTGCGGGGCGCTCCACAATGTCGAGCTGATGAAATATGTCGAATGCGCCTATGCCGGCTGTGTGCCGGTTGGCGTGCCCGCAACCTCGCTGAATGCAACGGCTGGACGGTATTTTCGGCCATACAACGCCCGCGGGCTCGATCTCGTCAGGGATGTTTTCCAGGCAATGCCCGTGCTTGAGGAACGGGCGGCGGGCTACAGGGCCGCGATGCGTGAACTGAGGTCGCCAGCCAGGATCATCAAGGATTTCTCGGCCGGGGTCAGGAGCATCGAGCGCCAGTGACCGCCCTGGATACCGAACGTCCAGCAACAAGGCCGGACAGCGCCATCGAGCCAGTCGTCAACGCCGTCTGGATCGGCGCGTCTCTGGACGATCTTCACGCCTCCTGCTTGCGTTCCTTCGTGCTGGCTGGGCACCGGATGGTTCTCCATTGCTATGACATCCCGCGCAATGTTCCGCCCGATGTGGAAACCGCCGACGCGTCGAAACTGATGTCGAGGGAGCGGGTCGTCTATTACAAGTCGAACGGAAGCCCGTCGCTCTTTTCCAATCTTTTTCGTTTGAAGATCCTGGAGGCCGGGCTCGGTCTGTACGTCGATTGCGATGTGTTCTGTGTCAGACCAATACCGAAGCAGGACTATATTTTCGGCTATCAGACGGGTGATCAGCTCAACGGCGCGGTGCTGAAATTACCGGTCGGCAGCCAGACACTGATCGAGATGCTGAAGTTCGCGGACGACCCCTACTACATCGTGCCATGGCTCGTGCGCTCCAAGCTGCTGCGCTACAGGTTCCGCAAATTCATCGGCTTGCCGATCCATATCTCCAATTACAGCTGGGGCAAGCTGGGACCCGAGGCGATCACCTATTTCGCCCGCGAGGCCGGTACCATTCATCACGCGGCACCGATCGACGTCTTCTACCCGGTCAGCCATCACCAGGTCGCCTTGCTGGTCGATCCGCATCTCTCGCTTGCCGACATCGGAACGCCGCGCACCCTGTGCATCCATTTGTTCGGTCATACGCTCAGCCAGTGGATGAAGGGCCGTGCCATTCCGGCGAGCTCGCCGCTCGGCCAGATGCTGGAGCGGTGCGGATTGACCGTCAGAAGCTAGCAACGGATACCGGCTCGGCGCACCCGGTTCAGCGCACAGGCCGCCCTGGCTTGATGGATGGCCGCCAAGCACGTATCTCTGGACTGTGCCCATGAGTCCGGGCATCTCAATCGGGAGACGGCCTTGTCCGCACTGACGCGCTTTCTCGGCGACTCGCCATTCAGGGTGATCCTGAAGCTACTGGTGGTGTCGTTCCTCGTCGGCCTTGTCATGAATGCCTTTGGCTGGTCGCCGATGGATGTGTTCTACGGCATCCAGAAATTCTTCATGGACCTGTGGAATCTGGGCTTCCATGCCATCGACCGCTTCCTCGGTTACATCCTGCTGGGTGCCGCGATCGTCGTGCCGGCTTTCATCCTGCTCAGGATCGCCAACTACCGGAAATGAGCTTCTAGGCGTAGCTCGACGCGACCTCGAACAGAATGGCGTGCCGCGACGCGAGTGTCGGCACATCCGTGGAATAGCCGCCGCCGATGACACCGCAGACGGGAATGCCGATCGCGCGGAAATGATCGATCACCATCGTATCGCGGGCGCGTAGCCCGTGATTGGAAAGCGCCAGCCTGCCAAGCCGATCCTCGGCATGGACGTCGACGCCGGCATTGTAGAAAACGATGTCCCAGTGCCCCCGGGCAGACAGTTCCGGCAGGGTGGCGGCCAGCCTTTCCAGATAGGCAGCATCGCCCGTGCCGTCGGGCAGCGCGATGTCGAGGTCGGAAGCGATCTTGCGCACGGGGTAGTTACGCCCGCCATGCATGGAGAAGGTGAACACGCGTGGCTCATCGCTCAGAATGTCCGCGGTGCCGTCACCCTGATGCACGTCGAGATCGACGACCAGGATGTTTTGTGCGGCACTCTCGGCGAGCAGCACCAGCGAGGCGACGGCGACGTCGTTGAAGGTGCAAAAGCCGGCACCTTGCGCGCGCCGCGCATGATGGCTGCCGCCGGCGGTGTTGCAGGCAATGCCGTGGCGCAAGGCAAGCCGCGCCGCCAGTATCGTGCCACCGGCGGCAAGCTGCGCGCGCAGCGAAACGCGGGGGCCGACCGGAAAGCCGATCTCGCGTTCGATTTTTTCCGGCACCGAACAGCTGATGACCTGGTCGACATAGTCGGACGCGTGGGCAAGCTTCAGCCATGACGCCGGCGCGGGTTCCGCTGTGTTGAGCGCCCCGGGCCCGGCCAGGCCGCGTGTGCACAAGGCCTCCATCAGCAAGGGATACTTGCTCATCGGGAAGCGGTGGTTGGTGGCAAAGCCGGCGTCGTAGTCGGGGTGGTGGACGATCTGCAGGGGCATGAACAGGATCCGGCGGCTACGCGCCAGACCGGGATTTCGGTTGGCCATCGCGGGAAGAGTGATTGCGCGGTGGCCGGAAAATGGGGCACATCGGCTCTTCGATCAAGCCGCAATCAGCAAGGTAGCAATCCCTTGGACAAGGGTGCAATTCCAGCCGACGCCAGATCTTTCGTCGTCACCAACCGTTCCGTGCTCGCCATTGCGGTGCCGATGACGCTTGCCTATCTGACCACGCCGATGCTCGGCCTCGTCGACACGGCTGTTGTCGGCCAGTTCGGCGACGCGGCCCTTCTCGGCGGCCTGGCTGCGGGATCGCTGGTGTTCAGTGTCGTCTTCACCAGCTTCAATTTCCTGCGCTCCGGCACCACCGGCCTTGTCGCCCAGGCTTTCGGCCGTGGTGATGCGCTCGAGGAACAGGCGGTGTTCTGGCGCGCCGTGCTGATCGCGGTCGTTGCCGGCATTGTCCTGGCGGCGCTTTCACCGCTGATCGCTGTCGGCGGCCAGTGGTTCATGGGCGCCGAACCGCGCGTCAGCGAGGCGATGAGCGTCTACATCAGGATCAGGCTGCTTGCCGCACCCTTCTCGCTGATCAACTATGCCATCCTCGGCTATGTGCTGGGGCGCGGCGAGGGCGGGCTCGGTCTTGTGCTGCAACTGGTGCTCAACGGCATCAACATCGCGCTCTGCTTCCTGCTTGGCCTGAAGCTCGGCTGGGGCGTTGCCGGCGTCGCCTGGGCGACCGTCACCGGCGAATTCCTGGCCATGCTGCTGGGTCTCGCCATTGTGGTCCTCCGCTTCCGCTCGACCCCGCCCTTGCCGCGCCATCGGCTGCTCGACATGAGCGCCTTCCTGCACATGCTGTCGCTCAACCGGGACATCATGATCCGCTCGTTCTCGCTGCTCGCCGCCTTCGCGCTGTTCACTCGCCAGGGCGCGCAATTCGGTACGGTGACGCTCGCCGCCAATGCGGTGTTGATGAACTTCTTCCTCGTCGCCGGCTATTTCCTCGATGGTTTTGCCACCGCCGCCGAACAGCTCGCGGGCCGTGCCGTCGGCGCGCGCGCCGAGCAGCCCTTCCGGCAGGCGGTGCGGTTGACCCTGTTCTGGGGTTTCGGGCTGGCCGGCGCCGCCACCCTGGTGCTGCTCTTGGCCGGCGCCAATCTGGTCGCCGTCGTCACGACGTCGCAGGAGGTGCGCTCGGTGGCCGACATCTATTTGCCCTGGGCGGCATTCACCGCGCTCAGCGGCGTGCTGGCGTTTCAGATGGACGGCGTCTTCATCGGCGCCACCTGGTCCCGCGACATGCGCAACATGATGCTGCTGTCGTTCCTTGTCTTCGCCGTCGCGCTGCTGACCTTGGCGCCGGCCTTCGGCAATCACGGCCTGTGGGCGGCACTGCACGTGTTCCTGCTGGCGCGCGGCTTCAGCCTGTTGACGATCCTGCAATTGCGGGTGCGCACGGCGTTCTAGTGTCTGATTTTTCAGTAAGGTGGAAAATGGACCTAGACTGTTTTACCCTTCAGGAATTGAGGGCGACTGACATATCGGGGGCAATGGAGACATGGTCGAACTGGTCGAGCCAAGGATCATAAGAGGATCACGAGGTAAAACATTCCTGTTGCTTCTAGCATGCCCGCTTGTCTTCTTGGCAGGAATTGGGACGGTGCGGAGCCCAGCTGGCGTGCATGCAGTCGGATGGATCGGGATATTTTTCTCTGGGTTGAGCGTGCCATTCCTGATCCGGTCGCTCATCCGCCCTCACACTTTGACCTTGGACGATAGCGGCTTCATGATAGATGCTGGTCCGAAGAAAGTTGCATGGCAAGATATAAAGGGGTTCCACGTCTGGAGGCCGCGTAACCGCAGCAAGCTGATCGGTTACAACTTCGAACCTGGCGCCAGGAAGGAGACCTCGCTCATGCGAATTAACAGAGGTCTTGGAGCCGAGGGCTGCCTTCCCGGAGGATGGCAATTTTCAACCGACAAGATGGTAGAGATTCTGAATGCCTACCGGGTGCAAGCCTTGCCACGACAAGCCGAACACGCTCGGTTGAATGGACTTGGATTGGTCGGAACGCGGAGCTGAGATTGTCTCAGGAAGGTCGCGAGCCGACGGATTCAAACCAAGGCCGGTCATCTTTCGAGCAAACGCTTTAGAGCGGCCTCATTACCCATTGATCGAGATGGCTGTCGCGCAATTCGCGAATGGACTTGAGCTGTGACGTCTCGACGAAGCGTGCCATCCCGGCAATGATCCTGCCCGGAAGCACCGGCCCGGCATAGATCATGCTGGTATAAAGCTGGACGAGATCGGCGCCCGCGCGGATTTTCTCCAGTGCCGTCTCGGTGGAATCCACACCGCCGACCCCGACGATGGCGATATCCGGGCCAAGCAGCTTGCGCATCTTCGCCAGCACGATGGTCGAGCGCTCGAACAGTGGTTTTCCCGAAAGCCCGCCGGTCTCGCGCGCGGCGTCGCCGCTGCGCAGCGGCGGCCGCGAAATGGTGGTGTTGGAGACGATGACGCCGTCGATCTGTTTTTCAATAACCTCGGCGGCGATGTCCTCCAGCTCGGCCTCGACCAGATCCGGCGCGATCTTCAGGAAGATCGGCGGTTGTGCTGTTGCAGCTGCGCGCGCGGCCATGGCCCGCGACAATAGCTCGCCGAGCTGTTCGCGCGCCTGCATGTTGCGCAGGCCAGGTGTGTTGGGCGAGGAGATGTTGACCGTCAAATAGTTGGCATAGGGCGCAAAGCGGGCGACGCCGCGCTCATAGTCCCTGACGCGGTCGGTGCTGTCCTTGTTGGCGCCGATGTTGATGCCGACAATGCCGGAGCGCCCCTTGCGCGCGGCAAGGCGTTTTTCGGCCGCCGCATGGCCTTCATTGTTGAAGCCCAGCCGGTTGATCACCGCTTCGTCCGCCGTCAGCCGGAAGATGCGCGGTTTCGGATTGCCGGCCTGCGGCAGCGGCGTGACCGTGCCGACCTCGGCAAAGCCGAAACCGAGGCCAAGCAGCGCGTCCGGCACCTCGGCGTTCTTGTCGTAGCCGGCCGCCATGCCGAGCGGGTTGGGGAAATCGAGGCCGCAGAGGCTGACCTTCAGCCTGGTGTCGCGCATCGTCCGCGCACCGACCGGCAGGCCGCAGCGCAACGCCGCGATCGACATGCCATGCGCGGTTTCCGGATCGAATGTGAACAGCAGTTTTTGGCCAAGCCGGTCGAACAGACTCATTCGGCCTCCAGTGCCGGGAAGAGGTGGGTGCCATCGGCGCCGAGCGGCAAGGGTTTGACCCACAGCACGGTGTCAAGTTCCAGAACGCCGTAAAGGTGCGGAAACAGCGCGCCGCCGCGAGAAACCTCGTATTTCAGCGCGTCGCCCAGGCTGGCGCCGTCTATGGCGACCAGCAGAAGGTCCGTCTGGCCGGAAAAATGCTTTGCCGCGGTTTCCCGGACCTGCGCTGCCGTGGAGAAATGGATGAAGCCGTCGGCGACGTCGATCGGCGCGCCGGTGAAGCGGCCACTGGCTTCGGCCTCGCGCCAAGGCGCTTGCGGGGTTATCTTGTAGATAAACTGAGACATGGTTGCGCTATAGTCCGAACCAGCCACTCGGGAAAGGCCACGCCAAGGGTCTTCCCCATTTCCGGCGCAAACATGCGATATTTCAGGCCTTGGCCATGGAGGACAACATGCGTCTGCAACACATCTTGATCCCTGCCGCGCTCGTTTCACTGGTCGCGGCCTCCGCCTATTCGGAAGAAACCGACCGCTACCGGTTGGAAAAATCCGCCAACGGCTATGTCCGCTTGGACACGCAGACCGGTGCGATGTCGATCTGCGAGGAACGCTCCGGTCAACTCGTCTGCAAGGTGGCGGCCGACGAACGCGCCGCTTTCCAGGACGAAATCGACCGCCTGCAAACCTCGATGAAGGCAATGGACGAACGCGTCACCAAGCTCGAGAATTCGCTGTCCGCCCAGCTGGAATCGAAACTGCCGAGCGAGGAGGATTTCAACAAGACGATGAGCTACATGGAGCGCTTCCTGAAGGGCTTCATGGGCATCGTCAAGGATATGGACAAGGACAACGGTGGCGGCGCGCAGCTGAATTCGCAGAAGACCTGAGCGCTGTAGACAAGGGAAAACGCGGCGCGCTGGTTTTGCCGCTTGAAAACAGCGCGCAGCCTCTCATAATCGTCCGACTGGTCCCGAAAAGCTTAAAAATCATCGACGGGATTCGGGGAGGGACATTTGCCGTCAGGCTATTCTTTCGTCATCGCCGACGATCATCCGCTGTTTCGCGGTGCTCTGCGTGAGGCGCTTGCCGGCATCGGTAATGTCGCCACCATTCACGAGGCCGGCGATTTCGAAAGCGCAAAGGCGCTGGTCGTGGCCAATGAGGATGTCGACCTAGTGCTGCTCGACCTGTCGATGCCGGGCGCCAGCGGCCTCTCCGGCCTGATTTCGCTGCGCGGCATCCATCCGGCGGTGCCGCTTATCGTGGTTTCCGCGCATGACGATCCGGCGACCATCAGGCGCGCGCTCGATCTTGGCGCCTCCGGCTTCATCTCCAAATCGGCCAGCATGGAGGAAATCCGGAACGCCGTGCAATCGGTGCTGGCCGGCGACATCGCCGCGCCCGTCGGTGTCGATCTCGGCGTCGAGCGCGATCCCGAGATATCGGACCTCATCAAGCGCCTGCAGGCGCTGACGCCGCAGCAGACCCGCGTGCTCGGCATGCTGGCGGAAGGCCTGCTCAACAAGCAGATCGCCTATGAGCTTGGAGTCTCCGAGGCGACGATCAAGGCGCATGTTTCGGCCGTTCTGCAGAAGCTCGGCGTCGACAGCCGCACCCAGGCGGTGATCCTTTTGTCCAAGATCGGCAGCGATCCGTTGCAGACCACCAGCTGAGTGCCTGCGTCGCCCGCTCAATCGGAACACTGAGCCTCTCTCCGCGCCGGCTGGGCGTTGAAGCTCACGAAGCTGATGGCGGCCATGATCCAGACGCCGATGCCGCCATAGAGCATCACCCAGCCAAAGCCGTTGCGCAGTGCATCGTCGACGACGGATGCGGCAAGACCGGGGTTGGGATTTCCGGCTGAGATCCCCTCGGCGAAGAGACGCAGCTGGCTGCCGTCGAGATTTGGCAGCGCTTCGCTGAGATGCGCCAGCACGCCGCTCACCAGGATGAAACCCATCACCGCTATGTTTACCGCCAGCGAAACCATGCGGGCGCTCATGTCGATGCCCGAGGCCATGCCGGCGCGGTCGCTCGAAACGGAGCCCGTCGTCGTGTTGGTGACGGGCGTGTTGGTGATCCCGAGGCCGGTACCGGCGATCAGGCAGCCGGGCAGCATCGTCAGCCAGTCCGGCCGAGCGGCGGCGCTGCCGAACTTCATCAGGATGAAGCCGACGCCGATGGTGGCGAGCCCGGCCGGAATGATGATGCCGGGCCGGTAGCGCAGCGAAAGCCGCTCCGCCAAGGGCGGCATGATGAGCGTCGGCAGCGTATAGGCAAGCAAGGCAACGCCGGTCGAGATGCTGTCATAGCCGAGCCCGGCATGGAACCAGATCGGCAGGTAGATCATGAAAGGCCAATAGGAGAGGTTCATCGCCGCCGAACCGACGATGGCGCCGGAAAAGGGCCGGATCCGGAAAACCGAGAAGTCGAACATGGGCCGCTTGCTGACCTTCTCGGCGATGAGGAAGGCGATGAAGCTGGCGATCGAGATGCTAAGAATCGTCAACGCGGCCGGACTGGCGAAACCCAGATCCGGTCCCTGCGTGATGTAGAAGACGAGACAGAAGACCGATGGCGACAGCGTCACGATGCCCGCCAGGTCGAGCTTGCCCGCCTGCGGGTCCTTCGATTCATGGACGCCCGTCAAAGCCAGCACGAACGCCACGACCGCTGCCGGCACATGGGTGAGGAACACCCATTCCCAGCTCGAGGCCGCGACGATGCCGCCGCCGATGATGGGTCCGAAGCCGAGGCCGACACCGAAGATGACGCCCCACCAACCCCAGGCGACGGCGCGTTCGCGCCCGTCCCTGAATTCGTGCGACAGCACGGCGAGCTGGCAGATCAGCATCGCACCGCCGCTCAAACCCTGCAGGAACCGAGCAACGATTAAGGTCGATACGTCGTCCGCCATGCCGCAGATCAGCGACGTCAGGCCGAAGGCGGCGATGGAAACCAGGAAGACACGTTTGCGTCCATAACGGTCCGCGATGGTGCCGACCGCCATCAGCACGGTCGTGACCGCGATCGTGTAAGCGTACATCACCCATTGCAATTGCTTGAAGTCGGCGTGCAGCTCTTGCTCCAATGTCGGCAGGACGGTGGGAACGCTTGAAATCTCCAGCCCGAACATCAGGCACGCCAGGCATGCGGCGGACAGAACGACGATGCCTCGACGGGTCAGGGCAGTGGGCATGATTGAAACCTTTCGACTTCTTACGCGGGACGACTCGGTATGACGGCCGCCGCGCCCAACCCAAACTAGGGCAGGCTTGATCATTTTAGAATTGCATGATTGGCTATTTCAGAGACAACAAAGCGAGATAGCTGACATGACGCTGGACGTAGATGCGGTGAAGGCTTTCGTCGCCGTCGCCGAGTTGCGCAGTTTTACACGCGCGGCCGAGGCGCTTGGCAGCACGCAAGGCGCAATCAGCGTCAAGCTGAAGCGGCTGGAGGATCGGGTGGGGCAGAAGCTGATCGAGCGGACGCCGCGACTGGTGCGCCTTTCAGCGCGTGGTGCGGTGTTCCTCGAACCGGCGCGCGATCTGCTCGCTGCGCACGACCGTGCCGTCGCCAGCCTCGCCGCTGTTCGCCGCCACTTTCGGCTGGGCATTGCCACCCATGTCGGCGGTGCCGAAGTGCCGACCTTGCTGGCGCGCCTCAATGCCCATGATCCGGCCTTGACCATCGAGGTGCGGCTCGACGATACGCGCGAGTTGATCGCCGCGTTCGATCGTGGCGACCTCGATGCCGCGATCGTCCGGCGCGAGGACGACCGCCGCGACGGCGAGGTACTGGCGCCCGAACATTTCGGCTGGTACGCCACGCCGGATTTCGTCTACCGTGCCGGCGAGCCACTGCGGCTGGCGGCCTCCGCCCCATCTTGCAGCATCCGCGACGTCATCACCGGCACGCTCGATTCGGTTGGAATACCGTGGACGCAGGTTTTCCTGGGCTGCGGCTCCTTCGCCGTTGCCGAGGCCGTTTCCGCCGGCCTCGCCGCCGGAGCCTTCTCGTCTCGCCTGGTTCCGCCCGGCACCATCGAGGTCAGCCGTAAGTTCGGCCTGCCGCCGCTGCCGGCGTCGGAGATTGTGCTGCTGTCCACGCTCTCAGACCCCCAATCGCGCGATGCATTGCGCACCCTTGCCATGGCGTTTCGTGAGCATCGTCCGTCGCCGGCGGCCAACCGCGCGAAGCCCCGGTTCCCCAATTCGCAGATGGTCGACAGCCCCTTTTGAGGCTGCGGACCCGCGTCTGTGCGATGATGCCGGACAGGTATCTCAGCGATAGTTTTCGACAGCTGCGCCCAGTTGCAGCGTGGCATCATCCTCGGTCTCCCGCGAAGGGCGCCGCGCCCGGCCGATTGCCGCGCCAAGGCCGAGCGATGCGATCGCCACCAGCGGAATGCCGGCGATCCAGGGCAGGCGCGGTGCCAGCGCGTAAAGCGCCGTGCCGATCGATGGCCCCAGCGAGTCCTTGAGGTCGACCGCCACCGACGAAGCAGCCATGTAGGAGGCGCGTCGTGCGGGCGGCGCCAGCGCATTGACGGCGGTCGGCACCAGCGGTCCGACCAGCATCTGCGCGATCGAACACAGGCTGACCGCCCCGATCAGCGTCAGCATCGCAGGCGACGCGGCCAGCAGCGCAAAGGCGAGTATCGTCGCAAGGCCGGCACCGACCGTCAGCCACAGAGCGGACCGTGCCTCGACCATGCGGCTGACCAGCATCTGCAGGCCGACCGTCAGCGCGGCGGCGTAGGCGAACAACGCGCCGACGCCTGATGGCGTCAGCGTTCCGGCGTCATGCGCATAGAGCGGGATCACCGCCTCGATCCAGTTGCCGGCGACTTCGAACAGCACGACCCAGAGCAGCAGCTTTGCCAATCGGCCGTCGCGAAAGGCCGGCAGCAGCGCGGACAGGCCTTCCTCCTCTTCATCGGCCTCACCGTCGTGGCGATCGTCGCCGGCGGCGCGGCCGATGCCGATCGTCTCGTTGAGGGCGAAGAGCATCACGATGCCGCCCAGCACGAGCATCGCACCGCCGGCAAGAAACACGCTGCGCAGCGACATGAGCGCCAGCAGGGCGCCGCAGGCTGGCCCGAGGATCTGCCCGGCGCTTGAGCTCACGCGCGCCAGGCTGAACCAGCGCGGATGCGCGGATGGCGGGGTCATGTCGGCGATCGCGGTCAGGATCGTCGGATGAAGCACCGACTCGCACATGCCGGTCAGCAGCAGCATGATTGCGGTAACGGCGACACCGTGCACGAAGAACAGGGCCAGGAAGCCGGCGCCGACGCCGAGCGACGAGGCAATCAGCACCGGCCGCCGGCCGACCCGGTCGGCGATGCCGCCGACCAGCGGCGCCGCCAGAAGTTCGCCGCCCGCATAGCAGCCGAACAGCAGGCCGATCGCGCCGACAGGAATGCCGGCCTCGCTGCTCGCCCAGAGCGGAAAGAAAGGCATCAATGCGCCATCGGCGAAACCGGCACAGAAGAAGAGCAGAAGTCCCAACAGGGCTGGGCGCGGGGCAGCGCGCCAGGAGGAAAAGAGTGTTTTGATCATGACGTCACCTGCGCATGGAGGCCCGACTGTCGTCGACGGCCCGGAAGATTGCGCGTTGGTTGACGTAAACGCCTACGGCCGCCCTGGAGCGACATGGAGGTTTGAGCCGCGTGGTTGAATCCCGTGCGGCGATGGGACCGGCTTCAGCCGAGCCGCACGGACAGTTCGACGTCCTCGCTGAAGGGCGAGGACATGTAGCCCGATGCCGGCGAACGCACCCGTTCCAGATATTCGGGAGAGAAATCGGCATTGTCGGCAATGATCAGTGCGCCTGGCCTCAAGCGGCTCTCGACCAGGCTGAGGATCTCCGGATAGATCGCCTTGGCGCCGTCGAGCAGCAACAGGTCGATTGTCTCCGGCAGGTCGACGCCCAACGTCTCAAGCGCATCGCCCTCGCGGATCTCCACCAGGTCGATGAGGCCGCCCTCGGTCAAATTGGCCTTGGCCCGCATCACCTTGGACGGTTCGAATTCGGTGGTGATCAGGCGGCCACCGCCATTGTCCCTGAGTGCTGCGGCAAGATAGAGCGTCGAGATGCCGAACGAGGTGCCGAACTCAATGATGATGCGCGCGCCGCTGCTGCGCGCCAGCATGTAGAGCAGCGTGCCGGTCTCCGGCGAGATCGCCAGCCAGAGGTCCTTCAGCCGTCCGTAGAAATCGACATATTCGGTCTTGCTGTTGAGCAGGCGCGCCCGCTCCTCGTGCGAGAGTGCAGCCACCGCCGGACTGGTTGCGGCATTGGCTTCTTTGAACAGGCGATCCAGCAAGGGGGCCAGCGGGGCGTTGGTCAGCGTCGTCATGAAAGTCTCCGGTCGAAAAGGACTGCGTTCTTGTGTGTTGTGCTGAACAATACGAATAATCCTTCAGGTTTCCAATTCGCATTGCCGAGCCGAGACATGACCGGACGCTCAAGCCCTTCGATTTCCTCACGAAAACAGCCCAAACAGGCACGTGCCACGGACCTTGTCGCGGCGATTTTGGAGGCTGCTGTTCAGGTTTTGGCGAGCGAAGGCGCGCAGCGTTTCACCACCACGCGCGTGGCGGAAAAGGCCGGCGTCAGCGTCGGTTCGCTCTATCAGTATTTCCCCAACAAGGCGGCGCTCCTGTTCAGGCTGCAGAGCGATGAATGGCGGCAGACGGGTGGCCTGCTGCGCACCATACTCGAGGACGACCGACGCCCGCCGCTCGAACGGCTGCGTGGCCTTGTCCACGCCTTCATCCGCTCGGAGTGCGAAGAGGCTGCGGTGCGCGTCGCACTCAATGACGCCGCACCGCTTTATCGCGACGCGCCAGAGGCGCACGCGGCAAGGGCGTCGGGCGAACACACCGTCCAGATATTCCTGAGGGAGGCATTGCCTGATGTCCCGAGTGCTGTCCGTGCCCTGGCGGGCGAGCTGATCATCACCACACTCAGCGCGGTGGGAAAGGACTTTTCGGGAAGTCCGCGAACACCGCTCGAAATCGAAACCTATGCCGACGCCATGGCCGACATGTTCTGCGCTTACCTCGAAAGTCTAGGACATCGCTAAGACAGAACCGGGCTTGGGCCTATTCGGCGGCCGAGGCCAGCGGCCTGACCCGGGCCATCATCGAGCGCAGCACCGCCGGTTTCAGCGGCTTGTTGATCACCGGAACGTCGAGTTCGCTTGCTGCGGCGCGCACCTCGTTGGAACGGTCGGCGGTGACCAGCACGCACGCAAGATCCTGGCCGTAGGCCACGCGCAGGGTCCTGATCGCGTCGAGCCCGGTAGCGCCGTCGAGGTGATAGTCGGCAAGCACGACATCGGGCCGGCGCGCGCCGGGCCGCAAAAGATCCCCTGACCCCGAGGCGGTGTCGACGCTGCACCCCCAGCCTTCGAGCAGCAGCCGCATGCCGTCAAGGATACGCGCGTCGTTGTCGATGCAAAGCACGGTCAGCCCGGCAAGCGAAGAACCCGCGCGCGCTGGTGCTTTCTCGGTCTCGCGCCGCGCTACCGCCACCGCCGCCACCGGCAGGATGACCGAGAAGCGCGTGCCCTTGCCGGGATTGGAGAAAATGCGGATTTCGAGCCTGAGCACCCGAGCGATGCGGTCGACGATGGACAGGCCGAGACCGAGTCCCTCGGCCTCCCTCGCGCCTTCGTCCAGCCGGGTGAACTCATGGAAGACTGTGTTCAGCTTGTCGCCGGCGATGCCGATGCCGGTGTCGATCACCTGGATTTCCGCCAGTTCGCCGCGCCGCCGCACGCCGACCAGGATGCGGCCCGTGCGTGTGTATTTGATCGCGTTGGAGACCAGGTTCTGGATCAGGCGACGCAACAAATTGCGGTCGGTCATCACGGTGAGCGACGAGGCCATTATGGCCAGCTCAAGCTTCTTTTCGGCTGCCATTGGCCGAAAATCATTGCCGATCTGGCGCAGCAATCCGTCGAGGTTGAAGGCGGTATCGTCCGGCTTCATCGCACCGGCGTCGAGGCGCGAGATGTCGAGCACGGCGCCCAAAATGGTCTCGACCGATTCCAGCGAGGATTCGATGTTGATCGCCGCCTTGCCGGCCGGACCTTTACCGGCCTTCTCGATCAGCGACGAGCAATAGAGCCGGGCGGCGTTCAGCGGCTGCAGGATGTCGTGGCCGGCGGCGGCGAGGAAGCGTGTCTTGCCGAGATTGGCCTCCTCGGCCAGCATCTGCGCCTGCGCCAGTTCCTCGTTGACCCGGGTCAACTCGATGGTGCGGGTCTTGACGCGCTGTTCCAGCGATTCATTGGCGCGCTTCAGCGCCAGATCCTGTTCGACGCGCCCGGAAATGTCGGCATAGGTGGCGACTATGCCGCCATCCGGCATCGGATTGGAGCGCAGCTCCAGGATGCGGCCGCTGGTCTTCAACTCCATCTGCCAAGGGCTGACGAAGCTGGTCAGCCGGTTGAGCATCGCCACGCGCTGGTCGGCGGGGATGTCGCCGCGCTCGGCGAGATGGCGCAGGATCTGGTCGAGCGAGACGCCGACCTGGCCCATGTCGTCGGGCAGGTCGAACAGCGCCCGGTATTGGCGGTTCCAGCAGATCAGGCGGAAATCGCGGTCGAAGACGGTGATGCCTTGCTCCATCTGGTCGAGCGCGATCTGCAAGAGGTCGCGATTGTGCTGCAGCGCCTCGGTGGCGTCGTCGAGCAAGCGGAAGGCATCGCGGGATTCGCGGTCATGGCGCCGGAACAGCAGCGACAGGATCAGCCGCGCCGAGGAGGAGCCTACGGCACTGGCCAAAAGCTGCTCGGAGAAGCGGATGACGTCCATGCTCGCCTGCTCCTTGCCGAGCAGCGTGGTGCCGTTGGTCTTCTCGAACGACTGGAAGGAGCGCTCGGTGCGCTCGACGCCGAGGTAGCGCCCGATCGTGTCCTTGAGGTCGTTGACGGTGATGGCGGTGCGGAAGCGGCGCAGGCTCGGCATCGGGCCGGCATCCCTTGGCACGAAGATCGACGCCTGGATGCGCTCCAGCGGCACCGACGCGCGCGACAGCGAGCCAAGCACGAAAAACAGCGTGTTGATTGACAGGCTCCACAACACGCCGTGATTCAGTGGTTCGGCCACGGTGCCGAAGAGCGCCTGCGGCCGCAGCGCCTCGAAGCCGAATAGCCCGTGCAAGAGGATATCGGTATCGGGCGCGACAAGTGACGGCAAAAGCAGCGTGTAGCCCCAGACCAGGATGCCGGCGACCATGCCGAGTGCCGCACCTCGGCCGTTGGCGCCGCGCCAGATCAGCCCGCCGACCAGCGCCGGCGCGAACTGCGCGATCGCCGCGAAGGACATCAGGCCGATCGATGATAGGCGCGCGCTGTTGGTGCTCTCGCGGTAGTAGAGGAAGGCGATGAACAAAAGGATGAAGATCGCCCCGCGTCGCACATTGAGGATCAGCGTCGACCAGTCCTCGTTCTCCGAGGTCGAAGTCTTGAGCAGGCGGCGCACGAACAGCGGAATGACGAGGTCGTTGGAGATCATGATCGACAGCGCCACGCTTTCGACGATGACCATGGCGGTTGCCGCCGACAACCCGCCGATGAAGGCCGCCATGGCGAGCACATCATGGCCGCTGAACAGCGGCAGCGACAGCACGTAGAGATCGCTGCTGGTGCCGGTGCCGACGAGCGACAGGCCGGCGAACGCGATCGGCAGCACGAACAGGTTGATCGCCACGAGGTAGAGCGGAAACACCCAAGTCGCGGTGCGCAATTCGGCCTCGCCGCGGTTCTCGACGATGGTGACGTAGAACTGCCGCGGCAGCATGATGATGGCGCAGCCGCTGAGGCCCGTCAGCACCAGCCAGGTGGCAAGCGAGGTGTTGTAGCCCATCGCCTGCCGCACCTGCCCATTTTGCGCCAGCTTGGCGAACATGTCGCCCGGGCCGCCGAAGATCAGGAAAGTGACCATCAGGCCGATCGCCAGGAAGGCTGCGAGCTTGACCACGGTTTCGACCGCCACCGCCAGCACCAGCCCATCCTGATGCTCGGTGGCGTCGGCATGCCGCGTGCCGAACAGCACGGCAAACAGCGCCAGCAGCATGGCGACGACCAGCGAGATGTCGCTGACGAACGGATCGAAGGAGGGCGGTGAACCCGTATAATGCTCGACCATCAGGCTGACCGAACCGGAGATCGCCTTCAGCTGCAGGGCGATATAGGGCACCGCGCCGATGGTGGCGATCAGCGTGGCGATGGCCGCGACGGTAAAACTCTTGCCGTAGCGCGCGCCGAGGAAGTCGGCGATCGAAGTGATCTTCTCGGTCTTGGCCAGCCGCACGATGCGGTTGAGCAGCGGAAAACCGAACACGAACACCAGCACCGGGCCGGTATAGATGCCGAGGAATTCGAGACCGCGTTCGGAGGACAGCCCGACCGAGCCGAAGAAGGTCCACGAGGTGCAGTAGATGGCCAGGCTGAGCGCGTAGATGAAAGGCCGCGCCCGGCTCGGCCCTGAAATCGCCGAGCGGCGGTCGCCCAGGCTGGCGATGGCGAACAGCAGTGTCACATAGGCGATCGCAATGATGACGATGAACAAGCCCTGCACGCCTGGAATTTCCTCCTTTGCCGTCTTTTTATCCGGCTTGTCTAAACGCAATCACAGCTTGGCGCTGGAGTCCATTGCGGCTTTGGCAGCATGATCGCGGCCAGGGAGCGGGCCTGGGTGCCGCCCAAGTTGCCGTAACGGAAGGAGAAAGCGGTTGTTTTCCCCTTTTTGCCCCATGTTGCAACCGGAGGTTTTTGTTATGTTGCCTTCAGGTCGATGCCGCAAGGACGGAGCGGCAGCGCGGCCTGTCATGACAAGGAGGGTCGAATGCTGAAAGAATTCCAGGAATTCATTTCCAAAGGCAATGTGATGGACCTTGCGGTCGGCGTCATCATCGGCGCTTCCTTTGGCACTATCGTCAAGTCGCTGGTCGACGACGTCATCATGCCGATTGTTGGTGCGATTTTTGGCGGACTGGATTTCAACAATTATTTCCTGCCTCTGTCCCTGGACAACAAGGCCACGACGCTGGTTGATGCCAAGGCGCACGGCGCCGTCCTCGCCTATGGCAGCTTCCTCACCGCGGTGCTGAACTTCCTCATCCTCGCCTTCATCATCTTCCTCATGGTCAAGGCCGTGAACAATCTGCGTAAGAAGCTCGAGCGCGAGAAGCCTGCGGCCCCCGCCGCACCGCCGCCGGCCGATATCGCGCTGCTCACCGAAATCCGCGATCTGCTCGCGAAGCGATAATTCAGCCAACTATTGCTGGACCAAAACCCCGGTCGTTCGCGGCCGGGGTTTTCTGTTCTCGTATCTGGTAAGAGCGACAAAACTGAGAGGAAACGGATTTGTCCATGCGCCTGATCGACAGCTTTCGCGCCGAAGCCCGTGCCGCACCGGAAAGCGGCATTGTCGCCGTCGTCAATTACGGCCGCCTGCGCGAGGGTCTGATCCCGCTCTGGGCTGGCGAGGGCGACCTGCCGACGCCCGCCTTCATCACCGATGCGGCGTCGAAGGCGCTGGCCGGCGGCGAGACGTTCTACACTTGGCAGAGGGGTATTCCCGATCTCAGGCAGGCGCTGTCACGCTACTACGCCAGGCATTTCGGCAAGACGTTCCCGGAGGAGCAATTCATCGTCACCGGGTCGGGCATGCATGCCATCCAGATGTCGCTGACCGCTCTTGCTGGTGCCGGCGACGAGGTGATCTATCTGTCGCCGGCCTGGCCGAATTTCGATGCCGCCGCAGCCCTGTCGGGAGCTGTTCCGGTGGCGGTCACGCTCGACCATTCCGGCAATGGCTGGTCCTGCGACGTCGAGAAGATCGCCGCGGCGATCACGTCGCGCACCAAGGCGCTGTTCATCAACACGCCGTCGAACCCGACCGGCTGGACCGCCGATCATGAGACCTTGCAGGCGATCCTCGATCTCGCGCGCGCCAGGAATGTCTGGATCATCGCCGACGAGATCTATTCGCTGTTCCACTATGGCCATGGCCGCGCGCCGTCCTTCCTCGACATCGCGACACAGGAAGACCGCATCCTGTTCGTCAACTCCTTTTCCAAGAACTGGTCGATGACCGGTTGGCGTGTCGGCTGGATCAAGACGCATCCGAGCCTGCAGCAGGTGTTCGAGAACCTGATCCAATATTCGAATTCCGGCGTCGCCCAGTTCATGCAGCGCGGTGCGGTCGCAGCCCTTGACGAGGGCGATGGGTTCGTTGCCGAACAGGTGGAGCGGGCGAGGAAGGCGCGCGATCTGGTCTGCGGCATTCTCGGCGCTACCGGCCGCGCCCGGTTTACCGTGCCGCAGGGCGCGTTCTATTTGTTCTTCACCGTCGATGGAATCGCGGATTCCCGCACGGCGGCCTTCGACATCGTCGACAAGGCCAATGTCGGCCTGGCGCCGGGCACAGCCTTCGGTCCCGGCGGCGAAGCCTTCCTCAGGCTGTGCTTCCACCGCCGCCTCGACCAGGTCGAGGAAGCCGCGCACCGGCTGGCAAAGTGGATGAAGACTGTCTAACTGAGCCGCCGACGAAGCCCGAATTGAAAATCGCTCCGACGAGTCAGCTGGCGTGGGTTTCGAGAACCGGAGCGCAGCGGACATTCAGGTCCGTGAGCACCGGAAGCGCAGAAACCTGCGTCAGATGGCCGTCGGAGTAGAGTTTCAAACGGGCTTCAGCCGCCTGACTTGGGCACCAGCAGGGGAACAATCCGATCGCTTTTGGCCACGGCGGGCCGGCCGGCGGAACCGTAGGGAATACCGAGCGCATCCCAGGTCTCGACCAGCGCGTCCTGCAACCCCGCGATCAGCGTGTCCGAATGGAACGGCGTCGGTGTGATGCGCAGCCGCTCGGTGCCGCGTGGCACGGTCGGGTAGTTGATCGGCTGGATGTAGATGCCGTGCACGCCAAGCAGGCGATCGCTGGCCATCTTGCAGAGCTCGGGGTCGCCGACCAGCAGCGGCACGATATGGGTTGGCGACTCCATCACCGGCAGGCCGGCCGCCGACAGGATCTGCTTGGTCCGGCTCGCYTGCTGCTGYTGCGCGTCGCGCTCGGCCTGCGAGCGCTTCARATGGCGGATCGAGGTGGTGGCCGCTGCGGCGATCGCCGGCGGCAGCGCCGTGGTGAAGATGAAGCCCGGCGCATAGGAGCGCACCGCGTCGATGACTGCACTGGTGCCGGTGATGTAGCCGCCCAGCGTGCCGAATGCCTTGGCCAGCGTCCCTTCGATGATGTCGATGCGGTCGGCGAGGCCCTCGCGCTCGGTGATGCCGCCGCCGCGCGGYCCGTACATGCCAACGGCATGGACCTCGTCGATATAGGTCATGGCGTTGTAGCGCTCGGCGAGTTCGACGATCTGCCTGATCGGCGCGATGTCGCCGTCCATCGAATAGACGCTTTCGAAGAYGATCAGCTTGGCSCGTTCGCGCCCGGCCGCCTGCAACAGGCTTTCCAGATGCGCGACGTCATTGTGCCGGAAGATCTTCTTCTCGGCGCCCGAGCGCCGCACGCCCTCGATCATCGAAGCGTGGTTCAGTTCATCCGAGATGATCAGGCAATTGGGCAAAAGCCGCGCAATGGTCGAAATCGACGCCTCGTTGGAGACGAAGCCGGAGGTGAAGACCAGCGCCGCGTCCTTGCCATGCAGGTCGGCAAGCTCATGCTCGAGCTCGACCAGCGGGTTCGAAGTGCCGGAAATGTTGCGGGTGCCGCCGGCGCCCGAACCCATCTTGCCGGCCGCTTCCTGGAAAGCGGCGATGACGTCGGGATGCTGGCCCATGCCGAGATAGTCGTTGGAGCACCAGACGGTGATTTCCTCGGCACGGCCATTCGAACGCCATATGGCGCGCGGAAACTTGCCCGCGATACGCTCAAGGTCGGCGAAGACACGATAGCGACGCTCCGCGTGGAGCTGGTCGATCGCTTCTTCGAAGAACCGCTGGTAGTTCATGTCGGCTTCCCAATTTTGCGCGGGATCATAATCATTGCCCTATTGGTCGTCCACCGGACCTTTTTGGTCAAAATGCCACGCCCCGGACCTGTTCCTAACGACCACGGATCGTGGCCTATTCCCTTGATGTGGATCAACTTTGTTTCAGGACGATGCCACATGCCGGTCATGCCGGTTACCACGAGTTCTAATGGCCATGCGGCGGGCTTTCCAGTAGAGCGGGGGTTGAGACAGTTTCCGATAAATCTTGAGATGCGAGGTCGCGGATGACAGTGTTGGTGACAGGCGGGGCCGGCTATATCGGCAGCCACATGGTCTGGGAGTTGCTGGATGCCGGCGAAAGCGTGGTCGTTCTCGACCGTCTTTCCACCGGCTTCGAATGGGCGGTGGCGCCGGAGGCAAAGCTCGTCGTCGGCGATGTCGCCGACAAGGAATTGGTCGGATCGATCATCCGGGACAATCATGTCGACGCCATCATCCATTTCGCCGGCTCCATCGTGGTCCCGGAATCGGTCGCCGACCCGCTTGCCTATTACGAGAACAACACCTCGAAGACACGCACGCTGATCGAAACCGCTGTGCGCGAGGGTGTGCCCAATTTCATCTTTTCCTCGACCGCCGCCGTGTATGGCGGCGCCGGGTTGGAGCCGGTGCGCGAGGATGCCCGCCTGGCGCCGGAATCGCCTTACGGCCTGTCCAAGCTGATGAGCGAATGGATGCTGCGCGACGCGGCGACAGCGCATCCCATACGCTACACCGCGCTGCGCTATTTCAACGTCGCCGGCGCCGATCCGAAGGGCCGCACCGGCCAGTCGACGCCAGGCGCAACTCATCTGATCAAGGTCGCCTGCGAGACGGCACTCGGCAAGCGCCCGTTCATGCAGGTGTTCGGCACCGACTATCCGACGCCGGACGGCACCTGCATGCGCGACTATATCCATGTCAGCGACCTGGCGGCGGCGCATCGCCTCGCCCTGCAACGGCTGCGCGCCGGGGGCACGAGCCTCGTCGCCAATTGCGGTTACAGCCATGGCTATTCCGTGCTCGAAGTCATTGAGAGCGTGCGGCGCGCCTTCGGCCATGATTTCGAGGTCAAGATGGGCGACCGGCGTCCCGGCGATGCGGCGGCCGTGGTCGCCAATTCGGATCTCGCACGAGCGGAACTCGGCTGGACGCCGCAACGCGACGACCTCGACCAAATCGTCGCCGATGCGCTCGCCTGGGAGCGCATCCTGACCAGCAAGAACTCCGCGCGCGGCTGAGCCAGACTTTCCCGAGGGCTCGCAAGGCGCGCGGTGACGCGCTATGGAAGGCGTTCGCGGCAAGCGTGGAGGCGCTGCGCCGCGAACAGCTTTGGGGGATGGCATGAAGATAGTGGTGCTTGGAGCCGGCGTTGTCGGTACGGCGGCCGCTTATTATCTGGCCGCCGATGGCCACGAGGTCACCGTGATCGAGCGCCATCCGGCGCCGGCGCGGGGCACCAGCCAGTCCAATGCCGGCCTGGTGTCGCCGGGCGATGCCACCGCCTGGGCCTCGCCGGCGGCGCTGAAGACTTTTTTGCGCGCGCTCTACAACCATGATCTCGGCATCAAGGTGCGGCTGCGCTTCGATCCCTATTTCCTCGCCTGGAGCCTGCGCTTCCTGCGCCAATGCACGGTGGCGCGCCTGCGCGCCAACAGCCAGGTCAAGCTGCGGCTGGCGCTCTATTCGCGCGACTGCATCAACGCCATCTCCGCCGACACCGGCATCCACTATGATGAGCGCAAGAAGGGCATCCTCTATTTCTTCCGCTCGCAGCACAGCCTCGACACCGGCACCGACAACTACCGCTATCTGGCCGAGCATGGCCTGCCGATCGAGATCGTTGGTCGTGACCGGCTGGTCGAGCTCGAACCAGGGCTTGCCGGGGTGAAGGAAAAGATTGCCGGCGGCGTCTATTCGCCGATCGACCAGACCGGCGATTCCAGAATGTTCGTCGACAATCTCGCCGCCTATGCGCGCGAAAAGCTTGGCGTCAAATTCCTGTTCGACACCACGGTCGAAGGCCTCGATATCGACGGCGACCGCGTGCGCGCTGTGATGACCTCGGCTGGTCCGATTGCAGGTGACACCGTGGTCATCTCGATGGGGCCGGAAAGTGGCCTGCTCGGCCGCCGCTACGGCATCGACCTGCCGGTCTATCCGGTGAAGGGCTATACGGCGACCATTCCGCTGGAAGACGAGAGCAAGGGACCGACCATGGGCGGCGCCGACGAGGACCAGCTGATGGCCTATTCGCGCCTTGGCAATCGATTGCGGTTGGCTTCGACCGCCGAATTCACCGGCTTCGACCGCACCCACAAACCCAGCGACTTTGCCACCATGTTCCGGACCGGCAAGGACCTGTTCCCCGGCGCCTTCGACGAGAAGAAAGCCGTACTCTGGGCAGGCCTGCGGCCAATGATGCCGAACTCCGTGCCGGTCATCGGCCAGGCGCGCTACAAAAACCTCTATCTCGACACCGGCCACGGCCATGTCGGCTGGACCATGGCCTGCGGCTCCGGCAAATTCCTGGCCGACCTCGTCGCCGGCCGCAAGCCCGAGATCGACCCGCAAGGGCTGGTCTACAGGGGATAAAGATGTCGGGACCGCAAGTTGCCATCGACCTTGGCCGCATCGAGCGCAACGCCCGCACCATCGTCGACCGCTGTGCACTTTCGGGCATAAAGGTGTTCGGTGTCACCAAGGGCACCTGCGGCATGCCGCAAGTGGCGCGCGCCATGCTGCGCGGCGGCGTCGCCGGCATTGCCGAATCGCGTTTCGAAAACATCCGCCGGCTGCGCGACAGCGGCATCAACGCTCCGATCATGCTGCTGCGCAGCCCGCCCATGGCGCGCGTCGAGGAGGTGGTGCGCACCGTCGACGTCAGCCTGCAATCGGAACTCGCCACCATTCGCGAGATTTCGCGCATCGCCGAGCGCATGGGCCGCGTCCACGACATCATGCTGATGATCGACCTGGGCGATCTCCGGGAGGGCATCTGGCCGAGCGACCTGATCCCCACCGTCGAGCGGATCCTCGAGTTCAAGGGCGTGCGCATCGCCGGCATCGGCACCAATCTCGGCTGCTTCGGCGCCATCATGCCGACGCCGGAAAATCTCGGGCAACTCGTCGCCCATGCCTACAAGACCGAGCGCCTGTCGGGCAAAAGCCTCGACTGGATTTCGGGCGGCGCCTCGTCGTCGCTGACACTGCTGCTCGAAGGCACGCTGCCGGCCGGTATCAACAATCTCAGGGTCGGCGAGGCGATCCTGCAAGGCGGCGTCGAGACCTTCCGCGATGTGCCGTGGCCGCAACTCGAGCCGGATGCCTGCCGCCTGACCAGCGACATCATCGAGGTCAAGCTCAAGCCCTCGCGGCCGATCGGCGAATCCGGCTACGATGCTTTCGGCAACCAGCCCGTCTTCCCCGATGAGGGCGACCGGCTGCGTGCCATCGCCAACATCGGCCGCGAGGACGTGCTGGTCGAAGGGCTGACTCCCATCGCAAAAGGGATACGTGTGCTCGGCGCCTCCAGCGACCACCTGCTGCTCGATGTGCAGGATGCCGATCCGCGGCCCACCGTCGGCGACCGCGTCGCCTTCCGCATGAGTTACGGTGCCATGCTGTTGGCGATGACCTCGGAATATGTCGAGAAGGCGCCGATGCACGATGTCGCCGACTTTTCCGGCCGCAGAATGGTGTCGATCTCCGCCGAACAGGAAGCCGCCGGCATCCTCGCTCGTGAGGGAACCGGCGCGCGACTGGAGGCGATGAATTTCGATGTCGTCGAACTCGCGGACATCGAGCGGCCACCCTCCGGGCTGATCCGACTGAGTGTTGGCACCGACCGCCGTATCGCCCACAAGGCGCTGACCGCGACGGCGCGCGCGACCCATTCGTTCGGCCTGATCTGGATCGATTCCATCGCCGCCCTGATGCCCGAGGATGAGGACGGCATAGACCTGCCGGAAGGCTCGGTGCTGGCGCGTACCCTTGGTCTCGACCATAAGGCCGGCGCGCTGCAGCCGCAGCTGTCGCCGGAAAATGTCGTCATTGTCGGCCTGCGCCATGCCGATCCGGCGGAGGCGCGGGTGCTGAAGGATTCGCGGGTGTCGGCCTTCACCATGACCGATATCGACGCCATGGGCATGCGCGACCTGATGCATGAGGCGATTCGCATCGCCACATCGGGCACGCAGGGTTTTCATGTCAGCTATTCTCCGACGGCCACCGAATTCGCCGGCTGGGCTGCCGGCTCCGGCGGACTGACGGTGCGCGAGACGCATCAGGCGATGGAGGCGATCGCGCTCTCCGGTGGCCTGCTGTCGATGGATGTTTCTGGCCTGACCGCGGATCTGGATCCGCGGATCGGCACTGACACGGTCAACTTCGTCATGTCTGCCTTCGGCAAGCGGATCCTGTGATCACCCCAGCGCTTTGACCGCCGCGCGCCATGCGTTGACATAGTCGATCCAGACCGGGTCGGTTGGCGGCTCTGTTCTTTCGCCCGTGCCGTGCGTCGTTACCTGATCCGATGCCAGCAATGCTGCGCCTATGCTGGTGCCGGTGGCGGCCTCCGATGCGACGACACTGCGTGCGGTCGCCGCCGCCAGCATGCCGACAAACAGCCGGTTGCGGGCAAACGGCCCTTCGACAGTGGTTGGGCCGTCGGCGCCGATCAGGTCGAGACAGGTCGCCGTCATCAGCGCCAGATAGAACGAGATGGCGGCAAAACGCCGGCCGATGTCGATGCCGTCGGCATTGAGCCACGTCGCGGCATGATGCGGGAACGGCCCTGATCCCTGCTGGGTCGACGGCAGCAGCAAGGTCTTGTCTGCCAGCACCGCCAGCACATCGCTGCCGCTGCAATCCTGCGGCTTGTCCGCAGTGAGCAGCGAAAACTCGCGGCCACCCATGAATCGGGCCGACGGCACGGGCTCACCCAGCGCGCTGACATTGACCAGCGTATCGCGCGCCACGTCGAGTGCAATCTCTCTGCCGCCCACCGCCATCGATACGACCCAGGTGCCGGTCGAGACGACCGAGAAGGGCGGCGCGTCGGACAGGAGATGTGGCAGCAGCGAGGCGTTGGAATCATGCAGGCCGCAGAACACAGGTGTTTGCGGATCAAGGCCGGTTCGTGCGGCCAGCGCAGGCAGGATCGGGCCAAGGCGATCCCTGGCCGGCCGCACCGGAGCCATCAGCCCGCGCCAATCCAGACGATCGACCATCGTCGAAAAGTCAGCACGCCATGGGTTCCACAGATCGGTGTGGCAGCCGAGCGACGTTACTTCGTTGGCGGCCACTCCTGTGAGCCGCAGCGCCCAGTATTGCGGGTACATCAGCATCGCGGCGGCCCTGGCGAACTCGGCCGGAAAGCGCTTCTGCTGCCAGAAGAACTGCGCGCCGAGATTGAAGCCGAGCGGCAGCCGTGGCGTGCCGGTTTCAGTGAAGGGCGGACGGATCGCGTCATACTCCGCCGCCAACCTGTCGGGGCCGTCGAACTCATAGTCAAGCACCAGCAGCACCAGTTCGCCCTTGGCATTGACCAGCGCGCCCGTCGCACCGTGCGTGGTGATCGAAATGGCGTCGATGCGCTGTTGGCGGTTGAGGCTGGCCAGGCTGTTGAGGATGAACGTCCACAGCGCCTCGACATCGTGATGCGGGTAGGGCGCCTGCCGCACCGGCGCATTGGCCATGCGGCGCAGCGCCACCTCGCTCAACGTGGCGAGATCGACCAGCGCCACCTTGGCGTTGGTCTTGCCGATGTCGATAACGGCGATATGGCGCAGAGCACTCATGCCATATGGAACACGGTTTCCAGGGGCACGGCCAGCGGCTCGTTGTCCGGTTTGGTTTCCATGATGTCGGCCATGTCAGCCCACCAGCGCTGCATCACCGGATGCTTAGGCAGGTCGGCCATGCCATGGTCGTCGCGCCGCCACAGCACGCCGAACAGGATATTGGTCTCCTCATCGAGATGGATGGAATAATCGGACACGCCAGCCTGCTTCAACAGCGCGACCAGCGATGGCCAGATCTCGTCGTGGCGCTTCTTGTATTCGGCCTTCATGCCGGGCTTGAGCTTCATCTTGAACGCATATTTCTCAGCCATCAGCGTCCCCCGCGCAGACGCCGCCAGACGATCGGCAGGGCGATGACAATGATCAGCAGCAGGCCGATGAAGATCGACATGACGATGCCGGGCACGTTGAGCAGGCCAAGCCCGAAGGTCACCAGTCCCATGATGAAGGCGGCGAGCACGACGCCGACAATGCTGCCGGCGCCGCCCAGAATGCTGACGCCGCCGAGCACCACCATGGTGATGACTTCGAGCTCATAGCCTTGCGCGATCGACGGGCGGGTCGAGCCGAGGCGCGACGTGATCAGCACCGAGGCGATGCCCGACATCAGCCCGGTCAGGCAGAACAGGATGAATTTGATGCGGCCGACGCGCACGCCCGAAAACTGGGCAGCTATCGGGTTGTTGCCGATGGCAAAGACGCGACGACCGAAACTCGTGCGGTGCAGCAGGAACCAGTAGACGACGGCCGCGATCAGGAAGAGCACCAGCTCGAACGATACCACCCACCAGACGTAGCCCTGGCCGAAGAAGGCGAAGCTCTCGGGATAGCCCTTATAGGCCTGGTCACCGAGGATGATGAAGGCGATGCCGCGGAACAGGCTCATCGTGCCGATGGTGACGACGATGGAGGGCAGGCCGAGCCGTGTGACGAGCAGCCCGTTGAAGGCGCCGCAGCCGAGCCCGACGACGAAGCCGATCAGCACCAGCACCGGCGTGCCGGCGCCAGCCTGCACCGCCATGCCCATCATCGTCGATGCGAGCGCGATGATGGCGGCCACCGACAGATCAATCTCGCCAGAAATGATCAGCAGCGCCATGGCGAAGGCGATCAGGCCCTTCTCGGTGAAGTTGAAGGTCAGGTCCGACAGCGAATAGGGGTCGAGGAAATAGGGCGAGGCAAAACTGTTGATGGCGAAGATGGCGACGGCCACCACGACCAGCAGCGCCTCCCAGGAAAAGATCGCCGAGCGGAACGGCTTGTCGAGCCGGTCGGGAATGTGGCGCGGGGCAGGGATGTCGGTCATGTCGCCTCCGCCTTTCTCAGGATGATGCGGCCCTGCTGGCGTTCGCCGCGCGCATTGAGCACGACGGCCAGGATGATGGCGCTGCCGGAAATCGCCATCTGCCAGAAGGGCGAGATGTTGATGACCGGCAGTGCGTTGGAGATAATGCCGAGGAACAGGGCGCCGAGCACCGCGCCGCCGACCGAGCCGATGCCGCCGGCGATCGAGATGCCGCCGATGACGCAAGCGGCGATGATGTTGAGCTCATAGCCGTTGGCGACCTCGACCGAGGCGATCACGTAGCGCGAGATCCAGAGGTAACCGGTAAGGCCACCGATCATGCCGGAGATGCAAAAGACGATGAATTTCGTCCGGCCGACGTCGATGCCGGCATAGACCGATGCCGTCGGGTTGACGCCGATCGCATAGATGGAACGGCCAAGCGCGGTGCGCGTCATCAGGATGAAGAACAGTACGATGACCAGGATGGCGATCCAGGACAGCACCGGAATGCCGAGAAAGGCGGCGCGCTGGAAGCCGATGAACTCCGGGCTCATCTTGTCGGCATTGACCCAGGCGCCGCCGGACAGGACGAAAGTGGCGCCGCGATAGATGGTCAGCGTGCCCAATGTCACCACGATCGAGGGGATATTCAGCCGCCACACCAAAAGGCCGTTGATCGCGCCAAGCACCAGCCCGACGGCAAGCGCGATAACGATCAGCAGCGGGATCGGGATCGCCGGATGCGCTGCGTTCAGCATCGCCACCACCATGCCGGTGAAGCAGAGATTGGAGGCCATCGACAGGTCGATCGAACGGGTCAGGATGACAACCATCTGGCCGAGCGCCAGGATCATCAGGATCGAGGTGTCGTTGAACACCTGGCGCAGATTGCCGGGGTCGGCAAAAGCCGGAAAGCGCGTCGAGATCAGGCCGATCAGCACGACGATGGCCGCAGCCAACCAGATTTCGCGGTACTTCAAAAGAGCCTTCATGCCGCGATCCCCGCTGCCGTCCGGACCAGCGTTTCGGCGTCCAGGTCCTTGTTGTCGTAGACCGCCGCGACAAGGCCTTCGCGCATGACGACGACGCGGTCGGACATGCCGAGAATCTCCGGCAGTTCCGACGACACCATGATCACCGACAGGCCTTGTGCGACGAGCTCGGCCATGAAGCCGTGCACGGCGGCCTTGGAGCCGATGTCGATGCCCTTGGTCGGTTCGTCCAGGATGATCACCTTGGGCGCGGTCGCCAGCCATTTGGCGATGACGATCTTCTGCTGGTTGCCGCCCGACAGCGTGCCGACATCCTGGCTGAGCGACGAGGCTCGGAGGTCAAGCCGCTCGGTGTAGGAGCGGGCGAGTGCAAACTCCTCCGACAGCCGCAGCAGGCCTGACTTAGACGTGCGCTTTAGTGAAGGCAACGAGACGTTCTGGAAGATCGGCAGGCCGATCACCACGCCTTGCTTGCCGCGCTCTTCCGGCACGTAGACGATGCCGGCCTCGATCGAATCCGCCGCCGATTTCGGCGCGATCGCCTTGCCGTCCAGCGTGATCGTGCCGCCCGAGGTGCGGGTGATGCCCGATATCGCCTGCATCACTTCGCTGCGCCCGGCGCCGACAAGACCGTAGAAGCCGAGGATTTCGCCCTTGTGCAGTTCGAAGCCGATGTCGTTGAACTCGGTCGGGTGCGACAGGCCGGCGACGGACAGCACCGGCGCGCCGATCTCGGCCTTGCGCTGCGGAAAGATGTGGTCGACGGAGCGGCCGACCATCATGCGCACGATCTGGCTCTGGCCGGCGTCCTTGATCAGGCCTTCGCCGACCATCTCGCCGTCGCGAAACACGGTGTAGCGGTCGGCGATCCGATAAATTTCGTCGAACTTGTGGCTGATGAACAGGATCGCCTTGCCTTCGCTCTTGAGGAACTCGATGAGCAAAAAGAGCTCCTCGATCTCCTTCATCGACAGCGCAGCGGTCGGCTCGTCCATGATGACGATCTGCGCGTCGATCGACATGGCCCGCGCAACGGCGACCAGGTGCTTGTTGGCGATGCCGAGGTCCTTCAGCCGTGCGTCGGCGTCGATATGGCCGGCATGCATGGTGTCGAGCACTTCGCGGGCATTTTTGCGCATCGTGCGCCAGTCGATGGTACCGAAGCGCGAGCGCGGCGCATGGCCGAGAAAGATGTTTTCGGCGACGCTCAGATCGTCGAACAGCACGGTTTCCTGATGGATGGCGGTGACGCCATGGCCGAAGGCGGCATGCGCGCTGTGCAGGGCGACGGCCTGGCCGTCGATGCTGATCATGCCGGCGTCGGGCTGGTAGATGCCGGTCATGATCTTGACCAGCGTCGACTTGCCGGCGCCGTTTTCGCCGATCAGCGCCGTCACCTGGCCGGGATAGAGCGACAGGCTGACATCGTGCAGAGCCCGCACGCCGGGAAAGCTCTTGGAGATGCCGGACAGCGTCAGGCGTGGCGTGGAGGCCAAAGGCCTTTCCTTCACCGTGCCGTTGTGGGCTGTCGTGTCCATATCAGTATCAAGCCCTGAAACTAGGTCCGTTTAAAGCCGCGGCGGGACGTGAGCCCCGCCGCGTCAGCTTGAGAGAGCTCCAGATCAATAGATCTTGGAGAACTTCTCGATGTTGGTCTTGTCGAACTGGAAGGGCGGAGCCATCGCAGCCGAGTTGCTGTCGTCGAGCGTGACCTTGCCAACGCGGCCGATCGACAGCGTCGCACCGGGCTTGGCCTCTTCCTTCTTCACCGCCAGATCATGGGCGAGGTAGACGGCGGAGTAGCCGAGATCGATCGGGTTCCACAGCGCAACCGCCTGGCTGGCGCCGTTGTCGATGAACTTCTTGAACTCGGACGGCAGCGCCAGGCCGGTGACATTGACCTTGCCGATCAGGTTCTCGTCGGTGACGACCTGGGCGGCGGCAACGACGCCGACGGTGGTCGGCGCGATGATCGCCTTGAGGTTCGGGTAGGACTTCAGCAGGCCCTTGGCTTCGTCGGTGCTCTTGGCCGAATCGTCATCGCCATAGACGGTGGCGACCAGTTTGATCTTGGGGAATTTCTCCGGCAGGATTTTCTTGGCCGCGTCGATCCAGGCGTTCTGGTTGGTCGCGGTCGAGGACGCCGACAGGATGGCAACGTCGCCGCCCTCGGGCAGATAGTCGGCGGCAAGCTTGATGATGGTCTCGCCGATCAGGCCGGTGTCGGACGGGTTGAGGTGAAGCTGGCGGCCTTCCTTGGCGACGCCCGAATCCCAGGAGATGACGGTGATGCCGCGCTCCATGGCCTTCTTCAGCACCGGCACCAGCGCGTCGGCGTCATTGGCGGAGATGGCGATGGCGTTGACCTTCTGGGCGATCAGCGAATTGACCACTTCGATCTGCGCTTCGGCGGTCGCCTTGGTCGGGCCGGTGTAGATGATGTCGACATCGCCGAGTTCCTTGGCCGCCTCTTCGGCGCCCTTGTTGGCGGCGTCGAAGAAGCCGTTGCCTAGCGACTTCACCACCAGCGCGATCTTGACGTTTTCGGCGTAGGCTGCGTTCACGAACATGGCGGCAGAAAAGGCCGCCGTAACCATCAATTTCTTCAGAAAGCTCATCGAATATCCTCCCTTGAGCGTTGCATTCCATCGTCGCTGCGGGCGTGAGGGTGTCTCAGGCCTGCAGTGAAGATTCTTCCTTTGCAGACTTGCGGGCGACAATCAGCGTCACGCCTGCGGTCTCCAACATCTTGGCTTCGCGATCCTCGATGCCGTCATCGGTGATGACGGTGGCAATGCGCGACAGGCCGCACAGGATCAGGCTGGAGCGCTTGCGGAATTTCGAGGAGTCGACCAGCACCACCAGCTCGTCGGCCTGGTCGATCAATTTCTGTTCGGCCTGGATCAGCAGCGGGTCGCCTTCCATCAGGCCGAGTGGCCCCAGCCCTTGCGCGCCCATGAACATGCGGCGCGCATAGAAATTGCGCGTCACGTCATTGTCGAAGGGCGACAGGATAATGTTCTGCTCGCGGTAGATCGTGCCGCCCGACAGCATCACCGTGTTCTTGGAATGCTTGAGCAGATGCTCGGCGATCGGGAACGAATTGGTGAAGATCGGCATGCGGCGGCCGGTCAGGAAATGCACCATCTGGAAGGTGGTGGTGCCGCCATTGATGATGATCGGTTCGCCATCTCCACAAAGCTCGACCGCTTCGCGAGCGATGGCCCGCTTTTGCGAAGCGTTGATTGTTTCGTTGACGGAAAAGGGCCGGCCGGCCAGGCCGATGAACTGTGGCGGCGAGATTGCTTCGGCGCCGCCGCGCACCCGGCGCAGGCGCTTTTGCACGTGGAGAGCCGCGATATCGCGCCGGATCGTCGCCTCGGAAGACTCCGTCAGGTCGACCATCTCTTGCACCGTCACCACAGGTTTTTCCTGGACGGCGGACAGAATGATCCTGTGGCGCTCTTTTTCGTGCATGGTTCCTCCCTGCCTGGCCATCTAGGCATTCAAAACGAGCAGTGTCAATCATTTCCGATCATATAATTTCATTGTGCAGTGCAATATGATCGATCTTGATCGTTTATGATTGACAAGCGACGTGCTTGCGTAGACATTCCCGGCAAAATGGACTGCGGCTTTTAGCGTCCCAGGGAGGATACCTATGCTCGACAAGCGCTCCGGCTCGCGCCTTGCCAATCTGTGGGATGATGCGAAAGCCAAGGGGATGAGCGACCCCGAGCTTCTGGTCTACCGATCGAACACGCTCGGCTCCGACAAGCGCGTCACCAACTATGGCGGCGGCAACACCTCCTCGAAAATATGGCAGAAAGACCCGCTGACCGGCGAGAACGCCGAGGTGCTTTGGGTCAAGGGCTCCGGCGGCGACAGCGCTTCGATCAAGCTTGACGGTTTCGCCACGCTCTACATGGACAAATTGCGCGCGCTCAAAGGCCTCTATCGCGGCGTTGAGCACGAGGACGAGATGGTCGGCTTCCTGCCGCACTGCACTTTCAACCTCAATCCGCGCGCGGCCTCGATCGACACGCCGCTGCACGCCTACGTGCCGAAGCCCTTTGTCGACCACATGCATCCCGACGCCATCATCGCGATTGCCGCGGCGAAGGATTCCAGGGCGCTGACCAAGGAGATCTTCGGCGACGCCATCGGCTGGCTGCCGTGGAAGCGGCCGGGCTTCGAACTCGGCCTGTGGCTGGAGAAATTCTGCCTCGAACATCCCGCCGCCAAGGGCGTCATCCTGGAAAGCCACGGCCTGTTCACCTGGGGCGACACGCCCAAGGAGTGCTACGAGACGACGATCTCGGTGATCAACCAGGCGATCGAGTGGTTCGAGCGTCGCTCCGAGGGGCTGGCGATCTTCGGCGGTGAAGCGGTCAAGTCGCTCGATGCCGCTGAACGCCGTGCCATCGCGGCAAAACTGATGCCGAAAATCCGTGGCCTGATCTCGGAAAAGAGCCACAAGCTCGGCCATTTCGACGATTCCGCTGCAGTGCTCGAATTCGTCAACTCCAGGGATTTGCGACCGCTGGCGGCACTTGGTACGTCATGCCCCGACCATTTCCTGCGCACCAAGATCCGCCCTCTGGTCATAGAATTCGATCCGGCCAAGCCCGATGTCGATGCAGTGATTGCGCGCCTTGCCGACGATGTCGCCGAATATCGCGTCGGCTACCAGGCCTATTACGACAGCTGCAAGCATCCGGATTCACCCGCTATTCGCGATCCCAACGCTGTCGTCTACCTGATGCCTGGCGTCGGCATGTTCACCTTTGCCGGCGACAAGGCGACAGCGCGCATCTCCGGCGAATTCTACGTCAACGCCATCAACGTCATGCGCGGCGCCTCGACCGTCTCGTCCTATGTCGGCCTGCCCGCGCAGGAGGCTTTCGACATCGAGTACTGGCTGCTCGAGGATTTGAAGCTGCAGCGCATGCCGAAGCCGAAGTCGCTCGCTGGCCAGATCGCCCTGGTGACCGGCGGCGCCGGCGGCATCGGCCGCGCGACCGCGAACCGCCTGCTGCGCGAAGGCGCCTGCGTCGTGCTGGCCGACATCGACGAAACAGCACTCGCTGGCGCCAATGAGGAACTGGCCAAGGTCTATGGCAAGGATTTTGTCCGGCCGGTGCTGATCAACGTCACATCGGAGGATCAGGTTGTCGCCGGCTTTGCCGAGACAGCGGTCGAATTCGGCGGCATCGACATCCTGGTGTCGAACGCGGGCCTCGCCTCCTCGGCGCCGATCGAGGAGACCACGCTGGCGCTGTGGAACAAGAACATGGACATTCTGTCCACGGGCTACTTCCTGGTTTCGCGGGAAGCATTCCGGCTTTTCAGGGTGCAAAAGATCGGCGGCAACGTCGTCTTCGTTGCTTCCAAGAACGGACTTGCCGCTTCGCCCAACGCCGCCGCCTATTGCACCGCCAAGGCCGCCGAAATCCATCTCGCGCGCTGCCTGGCGCTGGAAGGCGCGGAGGCGCAGATCCGGGTCAACGTCGTCAATCCGGACGCCGTACTGCGCGGCTCGAAGATCTGGACCGGCGAGTGGAAGGAACAGCGCGCAGCCGCCTACAAGATGTCGACCGACGACCTCGAGGAACACTATCGCTCGCGCTCGATGCTGAAGCGCTCGGTGTTTCCGGAGGATATCGCCGAAGCGATCTATTTCTTCGCTTCCGACATGTCGGCCAAATCGACCGGCAACATCATCAACGTCGACGCCGGCAACGCGCAGAGCTTTACGCGCTGAGCTGACGGCGGAGCGCTCCCTTCTCCCCGTTCACGGGGAGAAGGGAGCCCGAAGGGCCGGATGAGGGGCAGCGCTGACGCAACGCATTTGGGAGGAATAGCAGTTTGTCCGAAACCATCATCTCCGCCGATCTCGTCGCAAGCCACAACACCGCGCGCAAACCCGACCTCGAGCGTGACTACGCCTCGCTCGGCGAACGCCTCGACCGTCGCGGCATCGCCATCGACGCTATCCGCGACAAGGTCGAGAAATTCGCCGTGGCGATCCCCTCCTGGGGAGTCGGCACCGGCGGCACCCGCTTTGCCCGCTTTCCCGGCGCCGGCGAGCCGCGAGACATCTTCGACAAGATCGAGGATTGCGCCGTCATCAGCCAGTTGACGCAGGCGACACCAACTGTTTCGCTGCACATTCCATGGGACAAGGCCGATCCGAACCGGCTGAAGCAGGCCGCCTCCCGCTTCGGTCTCGGCTTCGACGCCATGAACTCCAACACCTTTTCCGATGCCAGGGATCAGAAGCTTTCCTACAAATTCGGCTCGCTGTCGCATGCCGACGCCGGCACGCGCCGTCAGGCGGTCGAGCACAATCTCGAATGCATCGAGATCGGCAAGACTCTTGGGTCGAAGGCGCTGACGGTATGGATCGGCGACGGCTCGAATTTTCCGGGCCAAGTCAACTTCGCGAGAGCCTTCGAGCGCTATCTCGACGCCATGAAAGAGGTCTATGCCGGGCTGCCCGCCGACTGGAAGCTGTTCACTGAACACAAGATGTACGAGCCGGCCTTCTATTCCACGGTCGTGCAGGATTGGGGCACCAACTACCTCATCGCCAAGGAACTGGGCGACAAGGCGTTCTGCCTAGTCGACCTCGGCCACCATGCACCCAACGTCAACATCGAGATGATTGTCTCGCGGCTGATCCAGTTCAAGAAGCTCGGCGGCTTCCACTTCAACGATTCCAAATATGGCGACGATGATCTCGATGCCGGTTCCATCGATCCCTACCGGCTGTTCCTGGTCTTCAACGAACTGGTCGATGCCGAACTGTCCGGCGCCGAGGGTTTCGATCCCGCCCACATGCTCGACCAGAGCCACAACGTCACCGATCCCATCGAAAGCCTGATGCTGTCGGCGGTCGAGGTGCAGCGCGCTTACGCGCAGGCGCTGCTGGTTGATCGCAAGGCGCTCGAAGGCTTTCAGGACGGCAATGACGCGCTGATGGCGACACAGACGTTGAAGGCGGCCTACCGCACCGATGTAGAGCCGATTCTCGCCATGGCGCGGCTCAACACCGGCGGCGCCATCGATCCGGTCGCCGCCTACCGGGCGGCGGGCTACCGCGCCAGGGTCGCGGCCGAACGCCCGGCTGTTGCGGGCGGTTCAGGCGGCATCGTCTAACGCCGAGCCAGCCCCCTCATCCGGCCGCTTCGCGGCCACCTTCTTCCCGCTGGGGAGAAGAGACGCCAGCGCCGACAGCTCCTCTCCCCTCGGGGAGGGGTCTGATTGGCAATCCGGGTGAGGGGGCTCTTTCTCCCGCTCCTCCAATTGTTAGTGGACTCAATCAGTCCAACACGGTCTTCTAGGCGTCCCCCGCCAGGAGAACCCGCAATGCATATCACCCGTCGGACACTGATCGCCGCCAGTCTTTCCATCACCTTTGCCCTGGCGCCGTTGACGAGCGTCTTCGCCGCGTCACCCGCACCAGCCAAGGGCGAACACGGCATGGTGGTGACGGCCCAGCATCTGGCGTCGGAAGTCGGTGTCGAGGTGTTGAAGAAGGGCGGCAATGCCGTCGATGCGGCTGTGGCCGTCGGCTATGCTCTGGCTGTCGTCTACCCCAATGCCGGCAACATCGGCGGCGGCGGCTTCATGACCATCCGTTTCGCCGACGGCAAATCGACCTTCCTCGATTTCCGCGAACGGGCGCCGTTGGCTGCGACCAAGACCATGTATCTCGACAAGGACGGCAATCCGGTGAAGGGCGCCAGCCTCGACGGCTATCTCGCCGTCGGCGTGCCGGGTTCGGTGGCCGGTTTCGAAATGGCCCGCGAGAAATATGGTACCTTGTCCCGCCAGGACTTGATGGCGCCGGCGATCGGCTATGCCAAGGATGGCTTCATCCTCAATCAGGGCGATTCCGCTTCTTTTGCCAGCAGCGCGGATCGGCTGGCGAAAGACCCGGCCGCGGCCGCAGCCTTCCTCAAGCCCGACGGCAAGCCCTATGGCATCGGCGAGCGGCTCACCCAGCCCGACCTTGCCGCCTCGCTCTCGGCCATCTCTGAAAAAGGCCCCGATGCCTTCTACAAAGGCGCCATCGCCGACGCCATCGTCAAGGCGAGCGGCGCCAAGGGCGGCATCCTGGCCAAACAGGATTTCGAACAATATGCGGTGCGCGAGCTGAAACCTGTGACCTGCACCTATCGCGGCTACGAGATCACGTCTTCGCCGCCGCCGAGTTCCGGCGGCGTCATCATCTGCGAAATCCTCAACGTGCTGGAAGGCTATCCGCTATCCTATCTCGGTGCCGGCTCGGCCGAGACGGTGCATGTCATGGTCGAGGCCATGCGCCATGCCTATGTCGACCGCAATTCCGCCCTCGGCGACCCTGATTTCATAGACAATCCGGTCTCGAAGCTCCTGGACAAGGCCTACGCCAAGGGCATCCGCGACAAGATCGATCCGTTCCGGGCCGGCGTCTCGCAGGATCTGATGCCGAAGGGCTTTGGCGAGTCGAAGGAGACGACGCACTATTCGATTATCGACAAGGACGGCAACGCGGTCGCGGTCACCTACACGCTGAACGGCTCCTTCGGCGCCGGCGTGGTTGCCGACGGCACCGGCATCCTGCTCAACAACGAGATGGACGATTTCACCCAGAAACCCGGCGTGCCCAACCTATACGGTCTGGTCCAGGGCGAGGCCAACGCCATCCAGCCGAAGAAGACGCCTCTCTCATCGATGAGCCCGACCATCGTCGCCAGGGACGGCAAGCCGTTCATGGTCATCGGCAGCCCGGGCGGCTCGCGCATCATCACCATCACGCTGGAAGCGATCGTCAACGTCATCGACCATGGCATGAACATCCAGGAAGCGATCGACGCGCCGCGCATCCACCACCAATGGCTGCCCGATACAGTCTATGTCGAGCCGTTCGGCCTGTCGCCGGACACCGAAAAACTGCTGGCCGGCATGGGCTACCACCTCGATCTGAGTAACCAGACCTGGGGGCAGGCGGCCGGCATCTTGGTCGGCGGCAAGAGCCTGGCGGAAATCGAGAAGGGCGGCGGCGCGCGCTACAATGGCGCCATTGACAGCCGAGCGACATCGGGCGAAGCGCTCGGATACTGATATCGGCTTGGACTCTCGGCGAGGTTCTGGCTCACGGCCTGGCCGGGCCGTCAGGTCACCAGCGTGATGGTCGATGCGATCAGCATCAGGGCGGCGATGCCGACGAACAGCGCGTAGATGCGCGGCCGGTCGAGCAGGAGCGCGTTTCCGGAGATCCAGGCTGATGTGGCGCCGCCAAGTGCGAAGAGGAACCCGTTGCGATGGCCGAAGGTCATCGATGCGGCCATCAGACCGCCAATGATCAGGGCGCCGAACACGATGATCACGGCGACAGCGTATTTCTCGAAATCGTTGTTGCCGATCCCCGGGCCGATTGCGTTCAGATTGGGCAGGTCGTCCGGATCGAAGGGGTTCGCCGACCCATATTCGTCTTGACCGATGGATTCTCGCATCACTCGTTCTCCGCTGACCGGCAACAAACCATCAACACCTGCCGAGTGCAACCCGATCGCACATCCCTCTATGTGTTGACGGTCATCTTCAACACGTTCCGGTCGCACTTGTCACCGCTTTTTCGGGCGCCTGGCTCGGATGCAACAGGCGTCCGTACGCGGATGGCACGCCACTATATCATTCCATATGGACCGAGTTCGCGGGGAAAAGATGATGCCGCCGATCAATTTGGCGTCGGCATGCGTTGCGCGACTGCGGCGGCGAGTCGCAGCGCCCGACATGCGACCGCTAGATTGTTCACTCCTAGTGGCATCTTTAATATTGACTATGAAAGTCATGTTTCATAGTCAACCGGCATGGGCCGCTCGAGGCCAGAGTTCCAGACAGGCACGCCAAATTGGAAACAGACCAGGAAACCCGGCCCTGCAGGACAGCCGATCGCGCGCCCGGCTGGATAACCCGGCGCGGCGCGTTCGCGCTGTTTGGATTGCCTTTGGCCGCACTCATGCCACGGGCGGCCAAGGCGAAGCCGCCGCTGCGTATCGTCTGCCTGGATGATGGGCTGGCGGAGACCTTGCTCACCCTCGGCGTTACGCCAATCGCCGTCGCCGACCGCGAAATCTGGGAGAAGTGGGTGGTCGAGCCGTCACTGCCGCCGCAGGTAGCCGATATCGGCACAATACTGGAGCCAAACCTCGAATTCCTGCAGCAGCTTCGCCCCGACATCATCCTCTCCACGCCCTATCTCGACGGCATCAAGCCGCTGCTCGAACGCGTGGCGCCGGTGATGACGATCGGCATCTACACGCCGGACGGCCAGCCTTATCGGCGCGCGATCGAGGCGACCCGGCAACTGGCAGCTCTTGTCGGCAAGGAAAGCGAAGGAGAAGCACTGATCGCGGCGACGGAGGCTTATTTCTCTGATGTCAGGCAGCAGCTGGAACCGCTTTCGGCGCGGCCGATCTACGTCGTCAACTTCCTCGATCCGCGCAATGTGCGCATCTATGGCGAAAAGAGCCTGTTTCAGGCGGTATTCGACCGCATCGGCATCCGCAACGCCTGGACTGGCGAGACAAATTACTGGGGATTTGCAACCGTCGGCATCGACGGCCTGGCGACCTCGAGCGACGCGCGCCTTGCCTATCTCGAACCCTTGCCCGAGGGGGCTGTGGGCACGCTGACCGAGAGCCCGGTCTGGAACGCCATGCCTTTCGTGCGCAACCGCTCGATCATGCGCCTTGCCCCAGCGCTGATGTTCGGCGCGCTGCCTTCGGCGAGCCGCTTTGCCCGGCTGTTGGCTGCGGCGCTGACGGCGGAGCACGCCGGTGGCTGAACAGCAAGCGATCTTGGCCGGCGACGCCAGCCTCGTCTCCGATCGTGCGTCGTCGTCTCGCATATCAGACAGATATCCCCTGGGCGCGATTCTGCTTTGCGTCGTGCTCCTTGGCGCTGCAGCCGCAGCGACCCTCTCCAACCTCGTCGTGCAATTGCCGCCGGCGCTCTGGCTCGATGCGCTCGCAAGCCCCGATATTGACGACATGCAGCAGGTGCTCGTCCACTATGCCTTCCTGCCCAGGCTCGCCGTCAGCCTTCTCTGCGGCGCGGCCCTCGGACTGGCCGGGACGGTGCTGCAACAGGTCCTGCGCAACCCGCTCGCCTCGCCCGAAACCGTCGGCGTCTCGGCCGGCGCCCATCTTGCGCTGGCGCTGGCGACGCTTCTTGCGCCGTCCCTGCTTGCCTTCGGCCGCGAATGGGTGGCGCTTGCCGGCGCCTTCACGGCTCTCGCCGCGGTCTTCGCGCTGTCCTGGCACAAGGGCCTGTCCCCGCTCTCGGTGGTGCTCGCCGGGCTAGTCGTCAGCCTCTATGCCGGCGCCATTGGTGCGGCCCTGGTGGTGCTGCGGCATGAATGGCTGGCCAGCCTGTTCATCTGGGGCGCCGGTTCGCTCGGCCAGCAGGACTGGTCGACGACGCTTTGGCTTTTGCCGCGCCTGGGTCCCGCCGCGCTGCTGATCGTCCTGATGGTGCGGCCGCTGACCTTGCTTGGCCTCGACGATGAAGGCGCGCGCAGCCTGGGCGTCCCGCTCGGCGCCTACCGCTTTGCCGGACTGGCGGCGGCGGTCGCGCTGATCGCCTTCGTCGTCGCCGCAGTTGGTGTCATCGGCTTCGTCGGCCTTGCCGCCGCGACGCTCGCCCGCATCGGCGGTGCCCGCCGGCTCGGCCAGCAACTGGTGATGGCGCCGCTCATCGGCGGCGCCTTGCTGTGGACCGCCGATCAGGGCGTGCAGGTCGCGATCGGACCGCAAGGCGATTTGCTGCCGACCGGCGCCATGACAGCGCTTCTCGGCGCGCCGCTGTTGCTCTGGCTGCTGCCGCGCCTGGCGCTCGGCCTGGAAACGCCGGCGCTCGGGTCGCAGCACCTGCCGCGCGCCCGTCATACCGGCCTCTTGCTGGCGGCGATCGGCGGCCTGCTGCTTCTGCTGATTGGGCTGGCCTTGCTTTATGCGCCGGGGCCACATGGCTGGACATTCGCTTCCGGCGACCAACTGCAGCCCTTGTTGTCCTGGCGCCTGCCCCGCGTGTCCGCCGCGCTGGCCGCCGGCGCCATGCTGGCGCTGGCCGGCCTGATGATGCAGCGTCTCACCGGCAATCCGATGGCCAGCCCCGAAGTGCTCGGCATCAGCGCCGGCGCCGCGCTCGGCATGATGGTGGCGCTGTTTTCGCTTTCAGATGCCGGTCGCCCGGTGCAGACTGCGGCCGCCACCATCGGCGCCTTCGCCGCCCTCTTGGTGACGCTGGCGATCGGCCGTCGCGCCGCCTATGCGCCGGAGCGGTTGCTGCTGGCGGGCGTCGCTCTGACCGCCTTGTTCGACGCGCTGATCCTGGTACTCACCGCCACCGGCGACCCACGCGCCATGCTGCTGCTCAACTGGCTCACCGGCTCCACTTATGGCGTCGACGCGGGTTCGGCGGTTTTCACCTCGTCCATCGCCTTTTGCCTTTTCCTGCTTGCCCCGCTCTTCATGCGCTGGCTGGACATGCTGCCGCTCGGATCCGCCACGGTGCAGAGCCTCGGCGTCAACCTGCGGGCAACGCGGCTTCTGGTGCTGTTGATGGTCGCAGCACTCACCGCCGCCTCGACGCTTGTGGTCGGGCCGCTGACCTTCATCGGCCTGATGGCGCCGCACCTTGCCCGCCGCCTCGGCCTGGCGCGCGCGCTGCCGCAAGCCGTCGGCGCGGTGCTCGCGGGCGCGCTGATCATGGTCTGCGCCGACTGGATCGGCCGCACCGCCATCTTTCCGCGCCAGATCCCGGCCGGCCTCGTCGCCACGCTGATCGGCGGCCCGGTGCTGATGTGGCTCTTGCGCCGCCGCTGAATTTTTGTTTCCCGGAGAGTGCCATGACCGCCCCACCGAAGGCATCGCCCGCCTTGATCGCCGACACCACCGTGCATGACTTCGTTCCAGCCGATGGCGGCGCTCCCTGGCGGGTGTTCCTGTATGTGCCTTCAGGACCGGAGCCCGAGGCCGGTTGGCCGGTGCTCTATATGACCGACGGTAATGCCGTCATCGGCACGGCGGTCGACGCCATGCGTGCACAGGCCTTCTATCCCCTGGGCACCAATGTCGGTTGGGGTGTCATCGTCGCCATCGGCTATCCCGTCGCGGGCGCCTATGATCCGCTGCGCCGCTCGTGGGACCTTGGCCCGCCGCCGGGCAAGACCTATCCGCCCTTCTACGAGGGCACATCGGAAGTCAGGACCGGCGGGGCAGGGGATTTTCTAGCCTTCATCGAGGAAGAACTGAAACCCTGGGTCGCTGGCCTGGCCCGGATCGATGAGAAACGCCAGACGCTTTACGGCCATTCCTTCGGCGGCCTGTTCGCGCTCTACGCCTTGTTCACGCGCCCGCATTCGTTCCGCACCTTCATCGCCGCCAGCCCCGCCATCTATTGGGAAGACCGCGCCATCGACCGCTTCCTCGAAGCTTTCGAGGCTTCTGTCCCCGATGGCCTGACGGCGGATGTGATCCTGTCGGCCGGCGAATACGAGACCGAGAAGCTGGCGCCGTTCCAGATCGGCGCCGATGACGAGGAAAAGCGCCTCCAGCAGAAAAAACTGACACGCACCGACGAATTCGCGCGGGCGATGGCCGAGCGCCTTGGTGCATTACCTGGGGTGCGCGCGAGCTTCGAGCTCCATGCCGGCGAAAACCACATGTCGATCCTGCCGGTGACGGTCAACCGCGCGGTGCAGGCGGCCTTCGCGGTCAGGGATGAACGCTAGGCAACCCCGGTCCGAATCTCTGAAATCAACTGTTCCTGCCTTGCGGCCTCCTCAGCCATCATCGCGCCAAAGCGCAAGCCGCAGTGGAATGTTTCCCCAGCGGCGACGCGAACCAGGCGGCCTCTTTCCTTGGCCGCGAGATAGCCATCGGGTTCGGCGGTTGCCGGCAGCACGAGGCCGAGCGCATCCTGATCGGCGCCGCGCGTGATCCAGCGAACGGCATAGTTGAGCTCGGATGGACGAAAGCTGACGAAATCCGCTGTCTGGTCCGGATGGACCTGCAAGGCATGTGCCCAGCCTTCGGCGTCCGCCTTGGCTTTCATCGTCAGCACGAGTTCGGGGTCGATCGGCTCGTTCTTGGTCAGCGTGCGATGGCGCGACGGATCGGCGACAATGGCGTCGCGATAGGCAAGGTAGCTTTCGCTTGGTGTGAAAAAGGGTGGCAGCACCTGGCGCACAACGATGTCCGCGTCATCATCGACAACGCTGTCGACCAGACGGCCGTCATCCGCCGGCCTGAAATTGATGTGCGCCAGATACATCAGCTCCATGGCAGAGCGTTTCAGATTGGTGATGGCGATGTCGACGGCAACGCCGGTGGCGTCGTGCTGCAGCCGCACGGTCGGTTGCGTCACATAGTCGTGGCTGAAGGCGACAGTTTGGCGACAGCGTCCGGTCAGGGCCATGAACGGCCCTTCGGCATTGTCCCCGATGATTAGCTGGACATCCCCATAGGGTGCATTGGGCAGGTCGCCGTGCAGCGGGTGGTGGTCGTCCGGACCCGGATTCCCCATCGCCGTGGCGCCACAGTGAAGGAAAAACGCGCCGTAGTTGGACAGATAGTCCCGGGTCGCAACCGGCTCGTCGAACATCGAACGCATGGTCAGCGAGCGGTTGAGGAACATTGCGTCCCAAATCTGCTGCCCCTGGAACGGCAGCATGACGATTTCGCCCTTCGCATTGCTGATGCGAAGACCGGCAACGCCGGTTCGGTAGCGAAAGGCAGTGGCGACAAGCCCGCGATATCGCGCCACGGTGGTGTCCAACGGACCAAACTGCTCGGGCACGAGGTCGACGAAGACATGATCGGGATAGTCGTAATGCATTGTTTCGACCTTCATCTGCCGCAGCGCACATGCCGATAGTCGCAGGAAGCGTCTGGAAATCAACGGCAGTGAGCCTCAAATGGTCCGCCAAGCCGGCTGACGTTTTCGACAGGGCGGACCGGCAGTTTGGAGATCGCACAGGGGTGTTGATCCGACCCTGGCGAATTCCACCGGACAATGGTCCCAAGTCAGTAGGTACCCGTCAAAGTCGGTAGACTTCTCCGAGTTCGCCAGCTAGCTAGATCGATATCAAAAGAGGGAAGACTCGGGGATCATCCAAAGTGAAAATCAGATACGTCGCCGGCATAAGCTGGCCACGCAGCGGACATCACCTGATGCATCGGCTTGCCCTGAGCTATTTCGGCAACGATTTCAATTACTGCCTGTTTTACCCCACTGATAATCCAGATTGTTGCCGCACCTTCCCGTGCATCCGGCCTGGGGTCAAATTCTCGAAGAACCATGATTTCGATCTATCGGGGCGGATCCTGCCGGATGTTCCTTATCTGGTCCAGCATCGGTCGTTCATGCCCGGAACCGTATCGGACTTTGAACTGTACCTCCTAGACGGCGGGCAGGACACGAAGGAAAGCTTTAAGGAATTCGCACTCATCCGAAGCGATGGATGGGCTGCCTTCATGACAAAGTGGGTGGACACTCGGGCTAAATTCGAGCGCCTGTTGGTGGGGTACGAAGATTTTGTCTCCGACCCGCAAGGGACCATGAGACGCGTCATCCCGTTCTTTGCGCCAGACGAGACACCGGATGAAGGGCGCCTGGTGCAAATCGTGAAGAACGAAACCCACGTCGCTGTCACCAAGCAAGGCGGCGAGGAGTGGACCGCGAATGCCGGTGTCAAGGCGTTCCGAAAAGTCGAGGCCTTTCGTTTCTATGACGCTGGATTGTTCCGGGAACTGGAGTCCATCGCGCAGGAGAAGCGCCGCGGGATTACGAAAGAAGCAGCACCACGCCCCTCGAGTGGCCGCTTCAGACTGCCGCTGTTGAAAGCCATCTTCGGGCGGTAGATCAACAGGCCTCGCGCCATCATTCCTGTGAAGGAGGGGCGCTCAATCGACGATAAGGGACGCCATCGAAGCTTGCCGTCACAAAGTCCCTGACAGAAATCTTGCGCTTGCGTCCGTCGCTGCAGGCGTAAACCGGCCAACCGGCATCGCTGCATTCGCTGGCGGCGCAGATTCGCGCCAGGCAGTTACCGATAGTCAACCGGAAGCCGCCCTTGCCGGCGAAACCTTGCAACAAGCTGCCGTCCGCCGAGCGCCATGTCCGCGCACGGAATTCCGCCCGCAAAAGCGATGGTTCGAGAGGGACCGCAAGATTGGTTTCGCTGCGACGCCCTGTGAGCTGCAGACGGAAGCGCGCCATTGCGGTCGTGTATGCGGTCACAAGATCCGATTCGCGAAAATAGGCGATCGGCAGGTTGGAGCGGTCAAGCAGATGAGACATGCGCTCGCTTGCCTCAACCGGCGTCAGCAAGCCAACAAAGGTAAGAAAGGCGAAGCAAGCTCGCGACATCTTCCAGCAGCCTAATCGATCTCGGCCTGCCGGTTTGGCCCCGGTTGCCCCCAGTAACATCCCGCCAATCGTCGCCCTGCGCAAGCCGCTTGCTGAGGCAGTCCATAAGACGGCCGAGTGTGCAATTCGCAAGGCCACCGGGTTAAAGCGCCTGGAGCCGAGGAGGTAACCCGCATCGACGAATTTTACACGGGCGATGGCGAGGTCATCAGGCGTATACGGCAAGGAGGAACCCCTCTCGCCAACCCGGGTCCTTAGCTGGCGGGCGCTGGTGGCAGTTCGAACAGATTGGCGCCGTTTTCCTGGCCGCTCTCGACATAGCCGATAATGCCGAACCATCTGGCGACGTCAGGCCCCTGCAGCCAGCTGCGCGAGTGGATGGGGAGATTGCCGGCGAGCGCCTGGATATGCCTGATGTGCCGCTTGCAGAAGCGCACGGTCGAGGCGCGGAAGAAATCCTCCTGCGCGGCAAACAGCGTGTCGGCGGCATCGCTGTTCTCATGCCAGGCGATGATCGCCACAGCCTTCTCGCCCTCGACGAGCGCGTGCGCCCGGCCTTCCTTCAAATTCATCATCAGATTGTCGTAGGCGATCTTGCTGTCCTTGCCGGCCGCCGCGTATTCGTCCGACATCCGCTTGGACAGGCCATGAAAGACGTCCTCGAGATCCCCGAGCGTCGCTGCACGTGCTCTCATTTCACCTCCTGCAGCCCCACAGGAAGTTTGCCCTACGGTTGAGGGGGCGCCAAGCAAATTGAATCCCGATGTGGCCCAGTGAGAGCAAAGTTGTTTCGGCAGACTATGGGCGATGGTTCGGAGGAATCGGCGGCAATCGGGTTCTAGGGAGAAGGTTGACAGTCGGGCCGCCGCCAATTGCGCTACGCCTAATGCCGCTCGGCCATGTTTGCCTCAGCCAGCTTTGCCAGCGCTTGCTCGACTTCCTGCGCCGAGGCGTCGGTGCGCTCGATGTGGCGCATCATCTGCCTGGCCAAATGCTCCAGCCTGGCGGCGCGATATACCTCGCCGTGCCTGGCGACCTCCGAGCGGATCGCGATCATCGTGCAGAAGCCTTGTGGGCTGGCGGGTAGATCTTCACCATCCGCCGTTTGGCCTCGCTTACCCGACGTTGAGCGGACCGTATCCGGCCGCATAACGCCAAGCTGATGCCAACGCCGCACTCGTCTTCGAGCAGCTCTTCGGCGCGTTCGAGATCCAGTTTTGCCCGGCCGACACTCTGCCGTGCCCTGGCCACTTCCATATCCAGCAGGTCCATTGTTCCGCTCCCATTGGTTGCGGTCCCTTCGCTTCGTTAACCGCTGATGATCGCGTTGGTTCCGACGACGACCGATCACGAATGGTGTGGAGGGGTGCTGATCACATATTCGGAGCAAGCGTTTGAATGTGATCAGGAGGAAGATGGTGCCCAGAGGCGGATTCGAACCACCGACACGCGGATTTTCAGTCCGCTGCTCTACCAACTGAGCTATCTGGGCCTGTTCCGGCAAACGAAATTGCGTCAACCGGATTTCATCAAGGCGCCGTGGGGCGCCCCTTGAAAGCGCGTGGGTTATAGCACGGGAATTCGGCCTGTCCAGCGCCTAGGTGGTGATTTCCGGCAGGAAAAGAGAGGCTGTGGAAAGGCTGGCTTCATCAGGCGCTTTCATCGCCACAATGGCGCGCGGGCTGGCCCCTTTCGGCCCTTTGGCCTCTGTCCCGGCGCCGCCATGGCGCGCTGCAACTGCCGGGATCCGTCCTGAGCCGACGATCGAGATGCCGCAATGCGCTCGCGTCCACGGGCAAGCGGCAGTCGGTCATCGCTTCTACCTGGCGCTTGGCAGACCCTTGCGGAAATCCGACGGCGTCATGCCGGCCAGCTTGCGGAACGACTTGTTGAAGGCGCTGAGCGAGCCGAAGCCGGAGTCCATGGCAACGCGCAGCACATTGGCGTCCTGATGCATCAAAAGCGCCTGCGCGTAGCTCAGCCGCAGAAGGTTGACATATTCGTTGAGCGTCATGCCGGTCGATTTCTTGAACAGGCTCATGGCGTATTTGGGATGGATGTCGGCCGCCGCCGCTATGTTCACGCAGTCGATGTCGTAGAGGAAATTCTCGGCGATGAAATCGCACATGCGCCCGACATTGCGCGACGATTGCTGGTCGAAGGGGCTGCCGGCTTCCTGCCCGGCCGCCGTTTCGGGCACCAGCTGGTAAGGCTCGAACCGCACCCGCTCCAGACGCAGCAGAAGTTCGTTGACGGCGTGCTCGGCCTTGGCCGGATCGCCCGAGCGGGCGTAGCGGTTCCAGCGCGCGAAATTGTCGTTGTCGGATTGATCGGTGGAGTTCGTCACCAACGTCGCGCCGGTCATCAGCCGGTGGCGGATGTCAGCCGGCAGATGCAGCCGGAAGAAATGCACCAGCGGCAGATGCGCGCCGGCATAGATGGCGTCGTCGCTGAGATCGTCCATCTGGTGTGGCAGGCCGCCCCAGAAGAAGCACATCTCGCCGGCCGAAAGCGAAATCTCGTGGTCGTTCATGCGGTAGTGCACGCTGCCGCGGACGATGAAATTCACCTCGACCTGGGCATGCCAGTGTGGCTTGAGCATCACCAGCGGAGCGGTGTGAAACATCTGCAGGAGCAGCGGCAGGCCTTCCACGCTGCTGGCGCCTGGTTGGTAAAACGGCCGTTCCGGCATCTTACTTTCCGCCAATTCCGTATTCCCTTTGTCGGCGACAAGCCTTCCGCGCCGCCTAGTCTAGCCAGGCTCGCAGAGAGAGCAAATGAAATGGGAGGATTTCAATGCGCATCACACTGACATGCGCCGCGCTAGCGCTTGCCCTGGGCTCAGCCCCGGCCTTTGCGCAGTCCGGCGAAATCACCATCTGGAGCTGGAATGTCGCCGCTTCTTCGCTGAAGGCGACGGTTGCCGGCTTCAACAAGCTGCATCCCGACATCAAGGTCACGGTTCAGGATCTCGGCAACCAGCCGACCTACGACAAGTCGATCGCCGGTTGTGCCGCCGGTGGCGTCGGCCTGCCCGACATCGTCACTATCGAGAACGGCGAGGCCGAGAATTACTGGAGCCAGTTCCCCGACTGCTTCGTCGACCTGCACACGCTTGGTTACAGCGCCGAGGACCAGAAGAAATTCCCCGATTTCAAACGCACCGAGCTCGAGGTCGGCGACAAGGCCTATGCCATGCCGTGGGATTCCGGCCCGGTCGCCGCCTTCTATCGCCGCGACTTTTACGAGAAGGCCGGCGTCGATCCGGCATCGATCAAGACCTGGGACGATTTCATCGCCGCCGGCAAGAAGATCCAGGCCGCCAATCCGGGTGTCTCGATGACCAACGCCGATTTCAACGGCGACACGGAACTCTTCCGCATGATCTCCAACGAGCAGGGCTGCGCCTATTTCGCCGAGGATGGCCAGTCGATCACGGTCAGCGAGCCCAAATGCGTCGACGCCATGACCAAGGTCAAGGAGATGAAGGACGCCGGCGTCGTCTCGTCCGCCGACTGGGGCACCAAGATCACCAACAACACGGCCGGCACCGTCGCCACCCAAATCTATGGTGGCTGGTATGAAGGCACCATCCGCACCGAATCGGCTGGCGAAAACGGCAAATGGGGCGTCTATCTGATGCCGAGCCTCACATCAGACGGTCCGCGCGCGGCCAATCTCGGCGGCTCGTCGCTGGCCATCACTTCGGCCTCGAAGAACAAGGAAGCGGCCTACGAGTACCTGAAATACACGCTCGGAACCAATGAAGGCCAGATCACCATGCTGAAGGAGTTTGGCCTCGTGCCCTCGCTGGTCTCGGCGCTTGACGATCCCTACGTCAGCCAAGGCCTGCCCTACTGGGGTGGCCAGGCGGTGTGGAAGGATATTCTGGGCACTTTGCCCAAGGTCGTTCCCAGCCGCGGCACGCAGTTCCAGAGCGATGCCGAAATCATCGTTCGCGCGGTGCAGACCAAATATCTGGGCGGCGGCTATCCCGACGCCAAGGCCGCACTCGACGACGCCGCAAAACAGATTGCCGCGGCGACCGGATTGCCGGTCAAATCATAACCTCCCAGGGACGGGGTCCGGGACGGCTCGTGCCGCCCGGACCCTCCGCCTGCGAGCTTGTCTGAAACACCTGATATGATGGAGGAGGAGGAAGATGCGCAACCGCAACGCCACGGCGTATCGTTTCCTCGCGCCCTATCTGCTGATCTTTTCCGTCTTCTGGGTGTGGCCGATCATCTCCTCGTTCATGATCTCGTTCCAGGCGACACGTACCGTGCCCTGGCGTTTCGCGCCCGGCTTCAACTGGGGCCGGCTGATCGGCGATCCGGCCTTTTTCAACGCGCTGAAGAACACGCTGCTCATCCTCGTCATCCAGGTGCCGGTGATGATCGCGCTGGCCATGGTGATGGCGGTGCTTTTGAATTCGCCGCTCTTGAAGGCGAGGGGGCTCTACCGCTTCGCCTTCTTCGCTCCCGTCGTCGTCGGAGAGGTCGCCTATTCGGCGGTGTTCCGGCTGATGTTCAGCCTCGATTTCGGCATCGTCAACAAGCTCCTGAACAGCATCGGGTTGCCCAAGATCGACTGGTTCTCCAACGTCACGCCGGCCATGGCGCTGATCATGATCGCGGTCACCTGGCGCTGGGCCGGCTACAACGCCATCATCCTGCTCGCCGGCATGCAATCCATCCCAGAGGATGTCTACGAAGCGGCGACGCTCGACCGCGTCAGCAAGCTCAAGCAATTCTTCTACATAACCTTGCCGCTCTTGAAGCCGGTCATCGTGTTTTGCCTGGTGCTGTCGATCATCGGCACCATGCAGCTGTTCACCGAGCCCTTCCTGATCACCGAGCGCGGCGGACCGGGAGGCGGCACCGAGACGCTCGGCCTGCTGCTCTACCGCCAGGGGTTCCGGTCGCTCAATTTCGGCTACGCCTCGGCCGTCGCCTACACCATGGCGGGGCTGGCGATCGCCATCACGCTGATCCAGTTGTGGCTGACGAGGGAAAAGCAATGAGCTCGCTCTCCTCCGCCCGCCTCAGGCGCAGCATCGCACTGCATCTCTTCCTGACGCCGCTGGCGCTGATCTGGCTGTTTCCGCTGTGGATGATGGTGGTGTTCTCGACCATGCCCGACAACGGCATCTTCAGCCCCGGCATCGAGCTTTTGCCGCACGGCAATTTCGTCGACAATTTCAACAATCTGCAGCGCGACACCAACTTCGTCGGCGCCATCGGCATCTCCGTTTCGGTGGCGGTGACCTACACCGTCCTGTCGGTGCTGCTGACCTCGATGGCCGGCTGGGCGCTGGCGCGCTACCAATTCTTCGGCAAGGGCGCGGTCGTCGGCATCATCTTCGGCACCATCACGCTGCCCTATGCCGTGGTGCTGATCCCGCAATTCATCATGGTGGCGCGCGACTTCCAGCTCGCCAACACCTGGGTGGCGCTGATCGTGCCGCCGCTGTTCAATTCGCTCGGCGTGCTGTTCATGCGTCAGAGTTTTTCGATGATGCCGGATGATCTGTTCGACGCCGCTCGCGTCGAAGGCGTGAAGGAATGGCGCATCTTCCTCTTCGTCGCGCTGCCTTTGGCGCGGCCGATGCTGGCGGCACTTGCCATCATCCTGTTCCTCGCCTCCTGGAACAACTACCTCTGGCCGCTTTTGATCAACAGCCAGCCCGGTTCGATGACGGCGCCGGTGGCGCTCGGCACGCTGATCGGCCTCACCAAAGTGTCGTGGGGCGGCATCATGGCGGGCGCCGTGATGCTGACCGTGCCGATGCTCATCGTCTTCGTGCTCCTGCAGCGCCATTTCATCGCCGGCATCGCCGCCGGCGCAGTCAAGTAAGAGGTAGCATGGCGACCGTTACACTCAACAATGTCGTCAAGCGTTTCGGCGCTTTCGAAGTCGTCCATGGCGCCAACATCGACATCAAGGATGGCGAGTTCGTTGTCTTCGTCGGCCCCTCCGGCTGCGGCAAGTCTACTCTGCTCAGGATGATCGCCGGGCTCGAGGACATCAGCGGCGGCGAGATCGCCATCGGCGGCAAGCTGGTCAACGATGTCGAGCCGGCCGATCGCGGCATCGCCATGGTCTTCCAGTCCTACGCGCTCTATCCGCATATGAGCGTCGAGCAGAACCTCTCTTTCGGCCTGCGCATGACCGGCAATCCGAAGGCGGACACCGACCGGCGGGTGAAGCGCGCGGCCGAGATCCTGCGCATCAGCGAATTGATGGACCGGCGTCCGAAAAAACTCTCCGGCGGCCAGCGCCAGCGCGTCGCCATCGGCCGCGCCATCGTGCGCGAGCCGCAGGTGTTCCTGTTCGACGAGCCGCTCTCCAATCTCGACGCCGAACTGCGCGTCCAGATGCGGGTTGAGATTTCGCGCCTGCACAAGGAACTCGGCGCCACCATGATCTACGTCACGCACGACCAGACCGAGGCGATGACGCTGGCCGATCGCATCGTCGTGCTGCGCGCCGGCCATATCGAGCAGATCGGCCGGCCGCTCGATCTCTACGACGATCCCGACAACCAGTTCGTGGCCGGTTTTGTCGGCTCGCCGAAGATGAACTTCATCAAGGCCCATATTGTCGGGCACGATGCGCGTGGTGTTGTGGTCGAGCTGGCGGGCCAGGAGAAGACCCGTATCACCCAGCCGCTGACCGGCGCTGCACCCGAGCTGGGAAGCCCCAAAATCGGAAGCAAAGTCATCGTCGGCGTGCGGCCCGAACATTTCGGCGATGCCGGAGAAAGCGACACCGATCTTGTCGTCGGCATCGACGTGGTCGAGCACCTCGGCGGTACGAGCTTTCTCTACGCCCGAACGGCCCATGGCGAAGACGTGGTGATCCAGCGCGACGCGGCGAAGGTTCCCACCACCTCCGAGGTCACCGTTTCCATTCGCAAATCCTACCTGTTCGACGAAAACGGGCTGCGGCTGCGCTGACCAGCCGCCCCTTCCAGCCTTCAAGGAGAATGACAATGACCGCAACCACGCCCATTCGCTGGGGCATTCTCGGCCCGGGCAGCATCGCCCTTGCCTTTGCCGGCGGCGTGGCCGCTTCGCGCACCGGAAGACTGGTCGCCATCGGCGCGCGCAACCCCGCCAAGCCGGGCCTTGCCGAGAAATTTCCCGGCGCCCGCATCGTCGACGGTTATGAAGCGCTGCTTGCCGATCCGGAGATTGATGCCGTCTACATCGCGATACCGCATCCCGGCCATGCGCAGTGGGCGATCAAGGCGGCGGAAGCGGGCAAGCATGTGCTGTGCGAAAAGCCATTGGCGCTGACCGCCTTCGAGGCCGATGCCATGATCCATGCCGCGCGCAAGGCCGGCACCTTTCTTGGCGAAGCCTTCATGTACCGGCTGCATCCGCAGACGCTGAAGCTTGTGGAACTGATCAAGTCGGGCGTCATCGGCGAGATCAGGATGATCAAATCGAGCTTCGGCTTTGCCATGCCGGGCTTCATGCCGGAGCATCGGCTGTACGCCAATGATTCCGCTGGCGGCGGCATACTGGATGTCGGTGGCTATACCGTCTCCATGGCGCGGCTGATTGCCGGAGCGGCGACAGGACTTCCCTTTGCCGAGCCGGACAAGGTCGTGGGTACCGCCCATCTTGGCCAGTCCGGCGTCGACGAATGGGCCTCGGCGCTGCTGCATTTTCCCGGCGGCATTGTCGCCGAGGTCTCCTGCAGCATCTCGCTCAACCAGGACAATGTGCTGCGCATCCTCGGCACCAAGGGCCGCATCGAAGTGCCGGACTTCTGGTTCGCCGGGGGAAATCGCGATGTCGGCCTTGGCCGGATCGACGTGATCGGCGCCGACGGCTCGCGCGAAACGATCAGCGTCGACGAAAAGCGCCATGTCTATTCCTTCGAGGTCGATGGCGCCGGCGAGGCGATCCTTGCCGGGCGGCAGGAATTCGCCTGGCCGGGCATGGACTGGGCCGACAGTCTCGGCACCTTGCGCGTGCTCGACAGATGGCGTGCTGCCGTCGGGCTGGAATACGAGATCGAAAAGGCGCCGCTGCGCACCAACACCATCTCCGGCCGGCCTCTGCGCTCCAGCGGCACCGCGATCGGCAAGCGCGCCATTCCGGGCCTGGCGAAACCGGCGTCCGTGGTGGCGCTCGGCTTCGAGGATTTCCGCACCTTCTCCTCGGGTTCGATCCTGCTCGATGCCTTTTTCGAGGCCGGCGGCAATCTCTTCGACACCGGTTTTGTCTACGGCGCCGGCTACACCGAAAAGCTGCTTGGCGAGTGGTTGGAAAACCGCGGCGTGCGCGAGCAGTCGGTGATCATCGCCAAGGGTGCGCATTCGCCGCTCTGCTATCCCGATGTGATCGGCAAGCAGCTTGCCCAGTCGCTCGACCGCTTGCAGACCGACCATGTCGACATCTATTTCATGCATCGCGACAATCCGGACGTGCCGGTCGGCGAGTTCGTCGATGCCATGGACCGTGAGGTGAAGGCAGGTCGCATTCGTGGCCCGTTCGGTGGCTCGAACTGGACGATGCAGCGCATGGACGAGGCGATTGCCTATGCCGAGAAGAACGGCAAGCAGAAGCCCGGTGCGCTCTCCAACAATTTTTCGCTGGCCGAAATGCTGGAGCCGATCTGGGCGGGTTGCGTCACCTCGTCCACCGATGACTGGAAGGCCTGGCTGACATCCAGGCAGATGCCGAATTTCGCCTGGTCGAGCCAGGGTCGCGGCTTCTTCACCGACCGCGCCGGGCGCGACCGGCGCGACAGCGAGGAACTGGTGCGGGTCTGGTATTCGGAGCGCAATTTCGGCCGCCGCGACCGTGCAATCGAGCTCGCCGCCAGACTGCGCAAGAGCCCGATCCACATAGCTCTGGCCTATGTGCTCAACCAGCCTTTCCCGTCGGTTCCATTGATCGGGCCGCGCACGCTGGGTGAGCTCGACGACAGCCTGCGGGCGCTGGACATCGCGCTTTCACCGGCCGATCTCGAATGGCTGGACGGCGGCAGCCTGCACGCGGCCTGATAGGCGAAGCGGCGTCAGGTCTCGTCGTCAGACACCCTGACGCCGCGCTTGGTCGGGGTCCGCAGATTGGCATACATGCCGGTGGTGCGGAATTGGCTGGGTGTGGTGCCGTAGAGGCGGCGGAACACCTTCGAAAAATAGTTCGCGTCCTCGAAGCCGCACAGGATGGCGACTTCCTTCACCGGCAGGAAGTCCGCCTTGGTCAACAGCTTCGCCGCCCGTTGCAGGCGTTGCTGCAGCACGAATTCGGCGGGCGGCAGGCCTTCGCTCTCGGCGAAGCAGCGCGAGAAATGGGCGCGGCTGAGCCCGCTGATCTGGACGAGGTCCGCCACCGGCAGCGGTTTGTCGAGATTGGCGTTGATATGGTCGATGACCGGCTGCATGGCGCTCTGTTTCTCGGCAAAGGCATGGGAGCCGAAGACATCGTCATAGAGCGCCATCGCCGCCTCGTAGGCGATAGCGGAAGCGGCACCCGGCGACGCCGCCCCCTTGACCAGACGCAGGCTGCAATCGGCAAGGTGATCGATCGTTGTCGGCTTCAGCCGGAACACCGGACCGGAGACGCTGAGGATCGACTTGTGGATGCGCAGCGCCTCCTCGCCATTCATCGAGATCCAGAAATATTCCCAGCGCTCGTCCTTGGCCAGCCAGTAGCGATGGTTGTGCGGCACCAGCACCAGCAGCGTGTCGTTCTCTTGCAGGCGATAGTTGCGGTTCTCGTAGCGCAGCCGGCCGGTTCCGCTGATCGTGTGCTGGAGCACGGTGAACGGCGTCTGGCCGCGCTTGCGCCCATCCCAGTCGTAGGTCTCGTCCTCGCGCACCTCATAGCCGGTGCTCGTCGGCATGGCATGCAGGCGCTGTCGGCCCCGCGGCAGCGAGATCGTGCGCATCGACTGTCCGTTGGCGATCAAATCCCGCAGCACAAAATTACCCTTGAAAGCATAATCCTTCTCTGGTCGCGCTCGTGAATAAGGGCATAATCGCCCCGGAAAAGCGAGAGAGATCCGCAGGCGAGGAGCGGACAGGGAGGTTGGCAGGCCGGAATCCGGCTTGTCGCGCACACATGTCACGGCATGTGGCTGCAACCCATCCCTGTCATTTCCGGCCTGTCATTGGAACAAGATGAGGTGCGGCGGATGAGTTTCAAAATCGCTATCATCGGTGCGGGCAGCGTCGGATTCACCAAAAAACTGTTCACCGACATCCTGTGTGTGCCTGAATTCAAGGATATCGAATTCGCGCTGACCGACCTCAGCGAGCACAATCTCGGGATGATCAAGGCGATCCTCGACAGGATCGTCGAGGCCAACGGATTGCCGACAAAAGTGACGGCGACGACCGATCGCCGCAAGGCGCTCGAAGGCGCGCGCTATGTCATCAGCTGCGTGCGGGTCGGCGGCCTCGAGGCCTATGCTGACGACATCCGCATTCCGCTGAAATATGGCATCGACCAATGCGTCGGCGACACGATCTGCGCCGGCGGCATCCTCTATGGCCAGCGCAACATCCCGGTGATCCTCGACTTCTGCAAGGATATCCGCGAGGTCGCCGCGACCGGCGCCAAATTCCTCAACTATGCCAACCCGATGGCGATGAACACCTGGGCGGCGATCGAGTATGGCAAGGTCGACACGGTCGGCCTCTGCCACGGCGTCCAGCACGGCGCCGAGCAGATCGCCGAGGTTCTGGGTGCGAAGTCCAGGCACGAGCTCGACTATGTCTGTTCCGGCATCAACCACCAGACCTGGTTCATCGATCTGCGGCTGAACGGCCGCAAGATCGGCAAGGACGAGCTGATCGCCGCCTTCGAGGCGCATCCTGTCTATTCGCAGCAGGAGAAGCTGCGCATCGACGTCTTGAAGCGCTTCGGTGTCTATTCGACCGAAAGCAACGGCCATCTCTCCGAATACCTGCCCTGGTACCGCAAGCGCCCCGATGAGATCACCCGCTGGATCGACATGTCGGACTGGATCCATGGCGAGACCGGCGGCTATCTCCGCTACTCCACCGAAACCCGCAACTGGTTCGAGACCGAGTATCCGCAATTCCTCGAGGCGGCGTCGAAGCTGATCGATCCGGCAAAACGCTCCAACGAACATGCCAGCCACATCCTCGAGGCGCTGGAGACCAACCGGGTCTATCGCGGCCACTTCAACGTCAGGAATGACGGCGTGATCACCAATTTGCCCCAGGACGCCATCATCGAGTCGCCCGGCTTCGTCGACCGTTTCGGCATCAACATGGCCGCCGGCATCACGCTGCCGGAGGCCTGTGCCGCCACCTGCATCGCCTCGATCAACGTCCAGCGCATGTCGGTGCATGCCGCGATATCGGGCGACATCGATCTCTTGAAGCTCGCCGTGCTGCACGACCCGCTGGTCGGCGCGGTGTCGACGCCGGAGGAGGTCTGGCAGATGGTCGACGAAATGGTCGTCGCCCAGGCCGCCTGGCTGCCGCAATATGCGCATGCGGTACCGGCCGCCAAGGAGCGGCTGTCGAAATCCGTGGTCAAGACCCGCGAATGGGCTGGTGCCGCTCGGCGCAATGTCCGCTCGATCGAGGAATTGCGTGCCGAAAAGGCCGCGCTGAAGCAGACCGGCTAAAACCCGGACGCAGCGGCGGATCCACGGGAGGCAGGTCCACCGCAGTCGGCGTCCAGGCAGAAGACGAGCAGCAAACATCTGAACACGAGGGAGGAGTTAATGAGGAACCTACGCAGCATTGGCATTGCCGCCGGATTGGCGCTGAGCGTCTCCGTTCCGGCACTCAACGCTTTCGCATCCGAACCGACGGTCCCGCCGACACCGGCGACATTTCCGGCCGAGGGCAAGATCAAGTACGTGGCGCGCGACTCCATCCTGGAGTTCAAGGCGCTGCCGGAATATCACGAGCCCGACTGGGTCACCGAAAAATATGTCAAGACCGGCAAGCTGTCGCCGGTGAAGGACCGGCTGCCGAAGGAGCCGCTGGTCTTCAAGACGGCCAACATGCCTGATGGGATCGGCGTCTATGGCGATACGATGCGCCATGTCATCGGCGGACGACCGGAAGGCTGGAACTATGGCGCCGGCCAGACTCAAGGCTGGGGCGGCATCGATATCGGCCTCTCCGAGTGCCTGACGCGCACCGCGCCGCTGTTCCAGGTCGAGGCCAAGGACACCGAGCCGCTGCCGAACCTCGCCAAAAGCTGGGACTGGTCGAAGGACGGCCACAAGCTCACCATGCATCTAATCGAGGGCGCCAAATGGTCCGATGGCGTGGCCTTCAACGCTGACGATGTCATGTTCTACTGGGATGACGAGGTCGTCGATCCGAACGTCTCACCGCTCAACGGCGCGACGCAGGAAACCTTCGGCGTCGGCACGACGCTGAAGAAGATCGACGACTACACCGTCGAGTGGACCTTCAAGGACGCCTTCCCGAAGCAGTATCTCTACGCCATGGCCTACGGCACCTTCTGCCCCGGCCCCGCGCATATATTGAAGCCGCAGCACCCGAAATATTCGAAGAACACCTACGACCAGTTCAAGAACGCCTTCCCACCGGAATATATGAACATGCCGGTCATGGGCGCCTGGGTGCCGGTCGAGTACCGCGCGGACGACATCATCGTCATGCGCCGCAACCCCTACTATTGGAAGGTCGACGAAAAGGGCAACCAGCTGCCTTACCTCAACGAGCTGCAGTACAAGCTGTCGACCTGGGCCGACCGCGACGTCCAGGCGGTCGCCGGCTCTGCCGACTTTTCCAACCTCGAGCAGCCGGAAAACTTCGTCGCCTCGCTGAAGCGGGCGGCGGAGGCGAATGCACCGGCACGGCTCGCCTTCGGCCCGCGGCTCATCGGCTACAATCTGCGCCTGAACTATTCGGCCAATGGCTGGGGCAACCCGGACGACCGCAGCCAGGCGGTCCGCGAGCTCAACCGCAATGAGGATTTCCGCAAGGCCGTCACCATGGCGCTCGACCGCAAGGCGCTCGGCGACTCGCTGGTCAAGGGGCCGTTCACCGCCATCTATCCCGGCGGCTTCTCCTCGGGCACCAGCTTCTATGACCGCAAATCCACCGTCTATTATCCCTTCGACCTCCCGGGCGCCAAGGCCGAGCTCGCCAAGGCCAGCCTCAAGGACACCGACGGCGACGGTTTCGTGAACTTTCCGGCCGGCACCGCCGGCGGCAAGAACGTCGAGATCGTCATGCTGGTCAACAACGACTACGGCACGGACAAGAGCCTCGCCGAAGGCGTCGTCGCGCAAATGGAAAAGCTCGGGCTTCGGGTCGTGCTCAACGGCCTCAACGGCACCCAGCGCGATGCTTCGCAATATTCCGGCCGCTTCGACTGGCTGATCCGGCGCAACGACCAGGAATTGACCTCGGTCGTGCAGAACACCGAACAGCTCGCGCCCGTCGGCCCGAAGACCAGCTGGAACCACCGCGCGCCGGAAAGCGGCGAGGTCGACCTGATGCCTTTCGAAAAAGACCTCGTCGACATCGTCAACAAGTTCGTCGCGTCGGAGGACAACGACAAGCGCGCCGGCCTGATGAGAGAGTTCCAGAAGATCTCGACGGAACACATCTACAATGTCGGCCTGACGGAATATCCCGGCGCGCTGATCGTCAACAAGCGCTTCTCGAACATTCCGCAGGGCACGCCGATCTTCATGTTCAACTGGGCCGAGGACTCGATCGTCCGCGAACGCGTCTTCGTCACGGCCGACAAGCAGGCGAAATACGAATTGTTCCCGCAGGAGCTTCCAGGCAAGCCTGGAGACAAGGGTCCGATGTAAGTTTACCTCCCCTGACCAAGAGAGACCCGGCCGCGCTGCTGGCGCGGCCGGGACAGACCAACCCTTCGAACGTCCCTCAATGGGAGCGTCCGGCGAGATGAGGAAGCGGACCGTCCATGCTGCGATTCTTGGCTATGCGCATAGCGTCGGCAATACCGGTCCTCGCCATCCTGAGCCTCGTCACCTTCGCCATCATCCAGGCGCCACCCGGTGACTATGCCGACTACATCCGCTCGCAGCTGATCAACCAGGGCGGCGCGTCCTTCGCCGAGGCGGATGCGCAGGCCCAGGCCTACCGCGTCGAGCATGGCCTCGATAAGCCGCTGCCCGTCCAGTATCTCAACTGGATCGGCGGCATCATCACGCGCGGCGATTTCGGCTACAGCCTCTACTACAACAAGCCGGTGGCCGACGTCGTCGGCGAGCGCCTGCCGCGCACGCTGCTCCTGGCGCTGGTCTGCCATTTGCTCGCCTCGGTGCTCGGCATCACCTTCGGCATATGGGCGGCGACCCGGCAATACACCTGGATCGACTCGACGCTGTCGGCGATCTCCTTCCTCGGCATGACGGTGCCACGCTTCCTGATGGCGCTGATCATCGTCTATCTCCTGGTCTTCCAGTTCAACGTCTCGGAGATCGGCTCATTCTTCTCACCGCAATATGGCGGGGCGCCATGGTCGTGGGCGAAGTTCGTCGACCTGGTCAAGCATGTCTGGCCGGTGGTGGCGATCGCCACCTTCGGCGGCCTCGCCTACAATATGCGCGTCATGCGCGGCAATCTGCTGGATACGCTCAACGCCCAATATGTCGAGACGGCGAGGGCCAAGGGCCTGACCGGCAGCGCCGTCGTCATGCGCCATGCCGTGCCCAATGCGCTGCATCCGCTCGTCATGTACCAGGGCGTGGTGCTGCCCTACATGCTCACCGGCGAGATCGAGACGGCGATCATCTTCGCGCTGCCGACCGTCGGCCCGGCGGTTGTCGGCTCGATGGCGGTCGGCGATGTCTATGTCACCGCCACCTTCATGATGGTGCTGGCGGCGACGCTGATCGTCGGCAACATCATCGCCGACATGCTGCTCGTCCTGCTTGACCCGCGCATCCGCCAGTACGGAGAGAGCTAGATGCTGGCGCGCGATCCATCACCACCACCCTTGCCGGCAGAAGGCCCCATCGTCGTCAAACCGGCGCGCGGCAATGAGAGCTACATGGCGCTGGTGTGGCGCCGGCTGAAGCGCTCCTGGACCGGCATGGCCGGGCTCTGGCTCGTCGTGCTGCTGCTGGTGATGGCCGTGTTCGCCGAGTTCCTGGCACCGATGGACCCGAAGGCGACCGATGTCGGCTTCGCGCCGCCGCAATTGCCGTCCTTCCACGACAAGGACGGCAATTTCGTCGCGCGGCCGCGGGTCTATGCGCTGGCCGATTCGGCCGACCTCGATCCGGTCACCTTCCAGCCCGTCGTCGGCCCCGACTACGACCATCCGAGGTTGCTTGGCTTCTTTGTCGAGGGCGCGCCCTACAAACTCTTCGGGCTGATCCCGGCGGACCGGCATTTCTTCGCCTCGACGGACGGCCTGCCGGTGCATTTCCTCGGCACCGACAAGTTCGGCCGCGATGTGCTGTCGCGCGCCATTCATGGCTCGCGCGTCTCGCTGATGATCGCGCTGACGGTGGTCTTCATCATCACCGTCATCGGCACCACCGTCGGCATGGTCTCGGGCTATTTCGGCGGCAGATTCGACATCTGGATGCAGCGCTTCGTCGAACTGGTGCTCGCCTTCCCGCAACTGCCGCTCTATCTGGCGCTGACGACGCTGATCCCGGTCACCGCGCCGACCAATGTGTTCCTTGCCTTCGTCATCATCGTCATGTCGGCGCTGGGCTGGGCGCAGATGTCGCGCGAGGTGCGCGGCAAGACACTGGCGCTGGCGCGCATCGAATATGTGCGCGCCGCCATGGCGGTCGGCGCCACGGACCGGCGCATCATCCTGCAGCACATCTTGCCCAATGTGATGAGCCACGTGATCGTCGCGGTCACCTTGGCGATCCCGACCGTGGTGCTGCTCGAATGCTTCCTCGGGTTCCTCGGTTTCGCGGTCAAGCCGCCGCTGATCTCCTGGGGCCTGATGCTGCAGGACACCGCAACCTATTCCGTCATCGGCACCTATCCCTGGATCCTGTCGCCGGTCGGTTTCGTGCTCGCCACCGTTTTTGCTTTCAACGCGCTGGGCGACGGCCTGCGCGATGCCGTCGATCCGTATTGAGGTGGCTGGGATGACCGTCGTACTCGCCGAGTCCTTCGCACCCACCGTTCGTCATGACCATGACGGGCGCGAGGACCAGCCCATCATCGATGCCCGCAACATCGAGGTCGCCTTCAAGGTCGAACACGGCGTCGTCGAAGCGGTCAAGGACATCTCGTTCCAGCTCTATCGCGGCGAGACGATCGCCATCGTCGGCGAGTCCGGCTCCGGCAAGTCGGTGACGGCGCGCGCCGTCATGGGGCTGCTGTCCAGGCGGGCCACCATGTCGCCGAGATCGAGCATCTGTTATGACGGCCAGAACATCCTGAAATACCCCGAGAGCGAGCGGCGCAAGCTGCGCGGCAACCGTATCTCGATGATCTTCCAGGAGCCGATGAGTTCGCTCAACCCGATCTACACGGTCGGCAGTCAGATCGTCGAGGCCATCAGGGTGCACCGCAAGGTGAGCCGCAAGGCGGCCTGGGCACGGGCGCTCGAGCTGCTGCGGCACGTGCAGATCCCCGAGCCGGAAGCGCGGCTCAAGCAATACCCGCACCAGCTCTCGGGCGGTCAGCGCCAGCGCGTGATGATCGCCATGGCGCTCGCCAACAATCCCGACGTCTTGATCGCCGACGAGCCGACCACCGCGCTCGACGTCACCGTCCAGGCGCAGATACTCAACCTGATCCGCAATCTGCAGAAAGAGCTGCGGATGGCGGTGATCCTGATCACCCACGACCTCACCGTGGTGCGCAAATTCTCCGACTACGTCTATGTCATGCAGCACGGCGAGATGTGCGAGCACAACGTCACCGAACGGCTGTTCGCCGATCCGCAGCATCCCTACACGCAGCGGCTGCTTGCCTCCGAGCCGCGCGGGCGGCCGCAGCCACTGCCGGAGGGGAGCGGCACCATTCTCGAAGCGAATGGCGTGCGCGTCTGCTTCATGCTGCGCCATGGCAGCTTCCTGAAGCCGGACTGGCGCGAACTGGTCGCCGTCGACGATCTCGGCCTCAAGCTTTGCCGCCACGAGACACTGGGGCTGGTCGGCGAATCCGGTTCCGGCAAGACAACCTTCGGCCAGGCACTGCTGAGGTTGACCGACGCCAAGCGCGGTGAGATCCGTTTCGACGGCAAGCCGATCCACAGCCTGTCACGCAACGAGATGCGGCCGTTTCGCTCGCGCATGCAGATCGTCTTCCAGGACCCGTTCTCATCGCTCAACCCGCGCATGACGATCGGCCAGATCATCGAGGAAGGGCTGATCGTCAACAGCATCGGCACGACGCGGGCCGAGCGAGTCGACCGGGTGCGTGAGGCACTGGTCAGCGCCGGCATGCCCGGCGATATCCTGTCGCGTTTCCCGCACGAATTCTCCGGAGGCCAGCGGCAGCGCGTCGCCATCGCCCGCGCCATCGCGCTGGAACCCGAATTCATCCTGCTCGACGAGCCGACATCGGCGCTCGACCTCTCCGTTCAGGCGCAAATCATCGACTTGCTGCGCAAGCTGCAGGACGAGCGCGGTCTGAGCTACCTCTTCATCTCGCATGACCTCAAGGTGGTGCGCGCGCTGTGCCACCGCGTCATCGTCATGCAGCACGGCAAGATCGTCGAACAGGGACCCGTCGACGAGGTCCTCACCAATCCCAAGACCGCCTACACCGAACGGCTCGTCAGGGCCGCTTTCGACGTGGCCTGAACATATGCCGGAGACCAGCATGGCAAGACATCCCAGGATCACTTTTATCGGCGCCGGCTCGACGGTGTTCATGAAGAACATTGTTGGCGACGTGCTGCAGCGGCCAGCTCTGTCGGGCGCAACAATTGCATTGATGGATCTCAACCCGCAGCGGCTGGAGGAGAGCGCCGTTGTCGTCAACAAGCTGATCTCGACGCTTGGCGTGAAGGCCAGGGCCGAAACCTATACCGACCAGCGCAAGGCACTTGCCGGGGCGGATTTCGTCGTCGTCGCCTTCCAGATCGGCGGCTATGAACCCTGCACCGTCACGGATTTCGAGGTACCGAAGAAATACGGCCTGCGTCAGACGATCGCCGATACTCTCGGCGTCGGCGGCATCATGCGCGGCCTCAGAACCGTGCCGCATCTGTGGAAGGTCTGCGAGGACATGCTCGCCGTCTGCCCCGAAGCGATCATGCTGCAATACGTCAACCCGATGGCGATCAACACCTGGGCGATATCAGAGAAATATCCAGAGATCAGGCAGGTCGGCCTCTGCCATTCGGTGCAGGGCACCGCGATGGAACTGGCCCATGATCTCGACCTTCCCTACGACGAGATCCGCTACCGCTCGGCCGGCATCAACCACATGGCCTTTTATCTGAAGTTCGAACATCGCCAGCCCGACGGCTCCTACCGCGACCTTTATCCCGACCTCGTGCGCGCCTATCGTGAGGGCCGCGCGCCCAAGCCGGGCTGGAATCCGCGCTGCCCCAACAAGGTGCGCTACGAGATGCTGACGCGGCTCGGCTATTTCGTCACCGAAAGCTCCGAGCATTTCGCCGAATACACGCCCTATTTCATCAAGGAAGGCCGCCCCGATTTGATCGAGAAATACGGCATTCCGCTCGACGAATATCCCAAGCGCTGCATCGAACAGATCGAGCGCTGGAAAGACCAGGCACAGGCCTATCGTTCGGCTCAGCGCATCGAGGTCGAGGAGTCCAGGGAATATGCCTCCTCGATCATGAATTCGGTGTGGACCGGCGAACCCTCGGTGATCTACGGCAATGTCCGCAACAATGGCTGCATCACCTCGCTGCCCCGCGATTGCGCCGCCGAGGTGCCGTGCCTGGTTGATGCCTCCGGCATCCAGCCGACCTATATAGGCGACCTGCCGCCGCAGCTGACGGCGCTGATCCGCACCAACATCAATGTGCAGGAACTGACGGTGCGGGCGCTGATGAGCGAAAACCGCGAGCACATCTACCATGCGGCGATGATGGACCCGCACACGGCGGCAGAGCTCGATCTCGACCAGATCTGGTCACTGGTCGACGATCTCCTCGCTGCTCATGGCGACTGGCTGCCGGCCTGGGCGCGGACAAGCCGCAAGACCGAGGCCGCCTGACCAATGCATGTCGCCCAAAAGTGGCCCCGGTTTTGGGACAACGACATGCATAGAAACAAAGCCGGCCTTACTTAGGCTCGTCGGCGTCCGGCTCTTCCTCGTCGTCGCGGGCGGAGATGACGTAGGCGCCCTTCAGCCAGCGATTGAGGTCGATGTCCTTGCAGCGCGTCGAGCAGAACGGAAAGGTCTCGCGCGCCGAGGCCTTGCCACATTCGGGACAGGGGCGCTTTGGGCGCAGCGGCGTGACTTTGGGGTCGGAATTCATGGCCGTGCGGACAGCCAGCTTTGATGGATCTTGAAACCTTCGCCAGATAGCAGCGCCACCGTCTCATAGAGCGGCAGGCCGACGATGTTGGTGTAGGAGCCGACCAGCTTGACGACGAACGAGCCGGCGAGACCCTGGACGGCATAGCCGCCGGCCTTGCCGCGCCATTCGCCCGAGGCGACATAGGCGTCGATCTCTTCGCGCGGCAGCCGCTTGAAACGCACGCGCGTCTCGACCAGCCGCTGGCGCAATTTGCCGCCCGGCGTGATCAGGCAGATGCCGGAATAGACCCGGTGCGAACGGCCGGACAGCAGCCCGAGGCAGTTGGCGGCGTCGTCGAGCGTCTCGGCCTTGGGCAGGATGCGCCGCCCGACCGCGACCACCGTGTCGGCGGCCAGCACGAAGCTTGGCGCATAGTCCGTCTCGATCTTCAGCGACGCGAACGCCTTCTCGGCCTTTTCCTTCGACAGCCGTTTGGCCAGCGAGCGCGGATGCTCGGCACGCAGCGGCGTTTCGTCGATATCGGCTGGCAGGATACGGTCCGGCTCTATGCCGGCCTGCTGCAAGAGTTCGATGCGGCGCGGCGAACCCGAGGCAAGCACCAGCTTCTGCAAAATGCTCATCGCGGACCAGTCGAGCCTTGATCTTACTTGAAGCGGTAGGTGATGCGGCCCTTGGTCAGGTCGTATGGCGTCATCTCGACCAGAACCTTGTCGCCGGTCAGCACGCGGATGCGGTTCTTGCGCATGCGGCCGGCCGTATGGGCGATGATCTCGTGTTCGTTTTCGAGCTTCACCCGGAACATCGCGTTCGGCAACAATTCCGTCACGACACCCGGAAACTCGAGGACTTCTTCCTTCGGCATTCGATACCTTTGCTTGGATGGCAGTTCCAGCGCCCCGGCTGGAATTTCGGCGGAACCTATATGATAATCGTTCGCTTGTGAACACGCTTAATCCGTCGTGTTTTTTGCCTCTGGAAGCAAAAAACGTCGGCCTATGCGCAACTTCAGCCGCTCGCGCACGTCGCGATAGGCCGCCATGATCTGCTCGCGCGTGCCGCTGGCGCCGGTCGGGTCCTGTGTCGGCCAGTATTCGACCTCGACGGCGAGCGAGCGGGTGAGCTCCAGCGCGGCATGGTGCGCCTCCGGCGCCAGCGTGACGATCAGGTCGAAATAGTCGTCCTCGAGATCGTCCAGCGTCCTGGGATGACGCTCGCCCAGTGACAGGCCATCCTCGGCCAGCACGGCATCGACGAACGGATCGCGCTCGCCGGCGCGCACACCGGCCGAGGCGACGAAGATGGTGGCCGGCAGCATCCGGCGTGCCAGCTGCTCCGCCATTGGAGAGCGCACGGCGTTCATGCCGCACAGGAACAGGACCGATCGGGGCAGGGGTGCCAGGACTAGCCCCGCCAGTGCAGCACGCAGACCAGCGTGAACAGCCGTCGCGCCGTGTCGAAGTCGATGTCGATCTTGCCGGCGAGCCGGTCCATCAGCGTTTGCGACCCTTCATTGTGCAAACCGCGCCGGCCCATGTCGATCGCCTCGATGTGGCTCGGCGTCGAGGAGCGGATGGCGTCGTAATAGCTTTCGCAGATCATGTAGTAATCCTTGACGATGCGCCGTAGAGGCGTCAGCGACAGGATGTGGGTGACCACCGCGGTGCCATTCTCGCGCGCCACGGCGAAGACCAGACGCTGCTCGGCCAGCGACAGTTTCAGCCGATAGGGACCCGGGCCGCTGTCGTTGACGGGCTGAAAACTGTTCTCCTCGATCAGGTCGAAGATCGCCACCGCCCGCTCATGCTCGACATCGGGCGTCGAACGGCCGATCGATTCATCGAGTTCGACGTCGATCAGCTTTGCGCGGGTTTGATCGGAGCCCGTCATCTCAGCCTACATGTTCAGCCGTATGGCGACGGAGCGGCCATGCGCGTCGAGCCCTTCCGCCTTGGCGAGCGCGATCGCCGCCGGTGCCAGCATGCGCAACTGCTCCGGCCCGAGTTTCAGGACCGAGGTGCGCTTGACGAAGTCGAGCACCGACAGGCCCGACGAGAAGCGCGCCGAGCGTGCCGTCGGCAGCACGTGATTGGAGCCGCCGACATAGTCGCCGATGGCTTCCGGCGTGTGGCGGCCGAGAAAGACGGCGCCGGCATTGCGCATCCGCGATAGGAAGCCTTCGGCATCGTCGATGGCAAGCTCGACATGCTCGGCGGCGATGCGGTCGACCAGAGGCAGCGAGGCATCGATGGTCGGGACCAGGATCACAGCGCCGAAATCGCGCCAGCTCGCCGCGGCCGTCTCGCCGCGCGGCAGGCTCTGCAACTGGCGTTCGATCGCCTGTTCGACCGCTTTGCCGAAGGCCGGATCGTCGGTGATCAGGATCGACTGCGCCGACACATCGTGTTCGGCCTGGGCGAGCAGATCGGCGGCGATCCAGTCCGGATCATTGTTGCCGTCGGCCACCACAAGCACTTCCGAGGGCCCGGCGATCATGTCGATGCCGACGGTGCCGAACACCTGGCGCTTGGCCGCCGCGACATAGGCATTGCCGGGGCCGACGACCTTGGCCACCGGCTTTATCGTTTCGGTGCCATAGGCAAGAGCGGCGATCGCCTGGGCGCCGCCGACGCGGTAGATCTCGGAAACGCCGGCAATATCGGCCGCCACCAGCACCAGCGGCGGTATGGCGCCACCGGAGGCCGGCACGCAGATCGCGATGCGGTCGACGCCGGCAACCTTGGCCGGTATGGCGTTCATCAGCACCGAGCTCGGATAGCTGGCAGTGCCGCCCGGCACGTAGAGGCCGACGGCTTCGATCGCCGTCCAGCGCCAGCCAAGCTCGACCCCGGCAGCATCCGTATAACGATTGTCCTTCGGCAGCTGCTGCTCGTGATAGGCGCGGATGCGGTCGCGGGCGAATTCGAGCGCCTTGATCGTCTGCGCGTCGGCGCCGTCATAAGCGGCGGCGATTTCGGCCTTCGAGACGGCAATGCCGACGCTTTTGAGGTCGGCACGGTCGAATCGGCTGGAATAGTCGATCAGCGCCGCATCGCCCTCGGCGCGCACCCGCGCGATGATCGCGCGCACTGCCGCCTCGACATCGGCGGACACTTCCCGCTTGGTCAGCAGGAAGGCGGCGAAGCGCTGCTCGAAATCGGTATCGGACTGGGCAAGCGTGATGGCCATGGGGCGCTCAAGCCTTGTGGACGGGACGTGACGTGGCTTCCCACGCGCCGCCGATGTCGGCAAGGCGGGCCTCGATGCATTCAACATCGAGCATGATGGTGCCGCCGCCTGAAAAGATCAGCTCGACGATGCCGGCAGGCTTGCTGATCTCGATGAAGCTGATCGCCAGCAGGGACAGCACCTCGGCCGGCTTGTTGCGGGCAATGCCGTTGGTCTTGGCGCCGAGTACCCGGTCGAAATGCAGCACGGCCTGCCGCCGCTCATTGTGCTGGCGGAACAGGCCCGACTTCGCCTCCCAGACGAAACGGTTCATGGTCAGCACGAAACGCTTGGCCGCAGGCAGGAATTCGAGATCACTGACTTTCAGGACAGCGTCCTGGACATGAGCCGAAACGATGCCCAGATCCTGGTCGTCGAGCGCGATAAGCTTGAGGGCCATGCGGAATTTGCACCTAAGGTTGGTTTCAGCCTTCTGTTAGAGCATGATCCCGAAAAGTGGAAACCGGTTTTCGGAAAAGATCATGCTCAAACGAGAAAACTAGAGCCTGTTTTGTCCCGATCTCGTCGAGATAAAACAGGCTCTAGGCGGTCTTTCCGGCCGGTGCAACCGCGACACGACTTCCGCCCGAGGCAATTGCCTCGGGTTTGCGGTATTGGCAGGGGGATGAAGGCGGTACGGAGCACTCTCCGTCCGAAGTTGCTGCCTTCCGATCGTCAGGCCGAAATCCGCTCGATCACCGCGCCGCAGTTGGACAGCTTTTCTTCCAGCCGCTCGAAGCCGCGGTCGAGATGGTAGACGCGGTTGACGGTGGTCTCGCCTTCGGCAGCGAGGCCAGCAATGACCAGCGAGACGGACGCCCGCAGGTCGGTGGCCATGACCGGCGCACCTTTCAGCTTTGCCACGCCGTCGACGATCGCCGTCTGGCCCGAAAGGGTGATGTGAGCGCCAAGCCGGGCCAGTTCCTGCACGTGCATGAAGCGGTTTTCGAAGATCGTCTCGGTGATGCGCGACTTGCCCTTGGCCATGGTCATCAGGCCCATGAACTGCGCCTGCAGATCGGTCGGGAAGGCCGGGAAGGGCGCGGTCGTCACGTCCACCGGCGAAATGCCGGCGCCGTTGCGCCTGACCCGGATGCCGGAATTGGTCGGCGTGATCTCCGCACCCGTCTGCGAAATGACGTCCAGCGCGGTCTGCAGCAGCTCTGGCCGTGCACCTTCGAGCACGACGTCGCCGCCGGTCATGGCGACCGCCATGGCATAGGTGCCGGTCTCGATGCGGTCAGGAATGACGCGCACACGCGCACCCGACAGCGATTCGACGCCATCGATGGTGATGGTTGGGGTGCCGGCGCCGGAAATCTTGGCGCCCATGGCATTGAGGCATTCGGCGAGGTTGACGATTTCGGGCTCGCAGGCAGCGTTTTCCAGCACGGTCTCGCCCTTGGCCAGCGAAGCCGCCATCATCAGCACATGGGTGGCGCCGACCGACACTTTCGGGAACACGAAGCGGTTGCCGATGAGGCGGCCATTCTTGGTCTTGGCGATGACATAGCCGGTGTCGACGTCGAGATCGGCGCCGAGCGCCTGCAGACCTTCGAGGAACAGGTCGACCGGGCGCGTGCCAATGGCGCAGCCGCCGGGCAGCGACACCTTGGCCTCGCCCATGCGGGCCAGCAGTGGCCCGATCACCCAGAACGAGGCCCGCATCTTCGACACCAGCTCGTAAGGCGCCGTCGTGTCGACGATGTTGCGGGCGGAGAAGTTGATGGTGCGCGAATAGCCTTCGTTCTGCTTCTCGCGGCGGCCATTGACCGAATAGTCGACGCCGTGATTGCCGAGGATGCGGATCAGCTGCTCGACATCGGCCAGATGCGGCACGTTTTCCAGCGTCAGCGTGTCGTCGGTCAACAGCGAGGCGATCATCAGGGGCAAAGCGGCATTTTTCGCGCCCGAGATCGGAATGCTTCCGGAGAGCTTGTTGCCCCCGACAATTCTGATGCGATCCATGGAAGAAAGTCCCTCTCGGCCAAAAAGGCCGGTTCAATCGTTTGAGTATCGGCCCGTCTAGACCATTGACCGTCTTGGTTCAAGAAATAGGATTTCCCAGCATCCCGGCCAAGAGTGGCTGATTTGAGTTAATCTTTCTGTATTTCCTTGGCCGAACCGAGCCCATCCGGCCGCTGGTCGGCTTCACCTGTACGGCGCGAGCGCGACTGCGCCTTGCGTTTCTGCAGATTGGCGCGCAATTGCTCGGCGAGCCGGTCCTTGCGGTCCGTACCGCCCTTTTTGGCTGGAATTGTCTTATCGCTCATCGTCCCGCCCCGGCCGGCGACCGGCCAACCCTGCTGCTCAGGGATAGTCAACATTGTGGCGCCGCCATGTCATTGAAAGCTATCCGGCAAAGGCTTTCACAGAAGCGTTGTTCTTGGCCTTGCGCTTACCGGTTCGATATGGCAGAAGCCCCGCCATCGGCGGCTGCGGTAGCTCAGTGGTAGAGCACTCCCTTGGTAAGGGAGAGGTCGAGAGTTCAATCCTCTCTCGCAGCACCAGTCTATCTCCTTGAAATCATTGAAGTCATTGACACTCAACGGTTTCTGTCCATTCTGACGTTACAAATGCCGTAACAAAACGGATGGAATTGATGACAGGCCGCGTTCGAAATCTGCTGAATCGGGACGGCCGCTATTTTGCACGACTTGTCGTCCCGAAAGAGCTTCGACCGTATATGGACGGCAAGACCGAACTGCGAACACCGCTCGGTCCCGACTATCGAACCGCCCTAAAAACACTCCCTGGTGCTGTCGCCGCCCTTCAGCACAGTATGGCCCTAGGCGAGCGCCGCGCCGTCGCGGCTGGCGAACGGTCCATCACTATCGGCCGCTATCCACTTTCTCCACCACAGATAGCGGGTCGGGACTACCAAGCTCTTCTCGCCTTCGACGCAGAGATCCGGGCACATTATCATCAGTATGCGGGCTTTGAGGTCGACTATGAGAAAGGCGAGCGTTTGCGCAATGGATATGCTGGTAAGCTGTCCGACGACGACCTTGATCAGCTTGTCGGCGATCGTATCGAACGTTTCAAGGCTCTCGGCAATCACACTGAGGTGAAGGGGAGTCTGAAGTGGCGCCTGATCGCACAGGCGCTTTGCGTGTCGGCCTACGAGGCCATGGCGAGACAAGACGAAAGAAACGACGGTGATTTCAATGGCAATCCCTCGCACCCGTTGTTAACGACCTCTCAGCCGGCCGAGGATGACCGCCAGCCGGTCTCACTGAAAGGTCTGCTTACTGACTACCTGGACGAACGCGCTGCCGACGGGAAGGGCAGGGAGGCACGTAAGCGCTGGACGCCTGTTTTCGCTAACTTGTCCAAGTTTATACGCCATGACGACGCCCGCAAGTTGACCAAGCAGAATCTCCTCGATTGGAAAGATGCGAGCTTAAAAACGCTAGCCAGCAAAACCGTCGCTGGCGTGTATTTGGCGTCCGTGCGGACGATCCTGAAATGGGCGGTGAACAACGATCGGCTCGAAATCAACGTGGCGGAAAATGTTCGTATCAAGGTTTCGAAAAAGCAGCGTTCGCGCGAACAGGGCTTTACCCTGGATGAGGCGATCGAGGTTTTGAAGGCCGCTCGTGACCATCAACCGAGGCATTCTGACAATCCACAGACGCGGGAAGCACCGCAGACAACCGCCGCAATGCGATGGTCGTCCATCCTGTGCGCCCACACCGGAGCGCGGATTGCCGAGATTACCCAGCTCCGGAAACAGGACTTTCGCTATGAGAAAGAGGTGCCGGTCGTCCGCATCGCGCCGGACGCGGGTTCGGTAAAGGCGGGCAATTATCGCGATGTTCCATTGCACCAGCAACTAATCGACCTGGGCTTTATGGATTTCGTGAATGGCGCTCCCGACGGCCCCCTCTTCTATCCAGCCTCCAAAAGGAAGAACGGCGCGCTCCCCGCGAGAACGGTGGCGGGCCGGATAAGTGACTGGTTGCAGGCAAAGAAGGTCATCCCTCAAGGTGTCAGCCCCAGCCATGGTTGGCGCCATCGTTTCAAGACGGTCGGTCGGGAGGCCGGGGTTGCTGATCGGACGCTTGACGCCATCCAAGGCCATGCAGGACGAACTGCCGGCGACGACTATGGGGACGTGACAATCGCGGCGAAGGCGGCTGCGATTGGACGATTGCCGTCTTACAAGTTTTGAATACTGAATGCCTTACTGGACTTCTTCGTCCAAATTTAACGACCGATTCGCGCAAAATAGTTACGGAAGTCATAAATAAAAATAACATACACTGTGAAAAGACCCATGTTTGTTTCGCTATATATTAGATAGATAAACTCTATCGTAGCGAGAAATGAAATGAATAATACCGCAGGTCGCCCAAATGCGCATACGGAAATCGCGAAGTTCATAGACGGTCGCATCGATCAATTGAAGGGGAGGAAAAGCCAGAAAGACGTAGCCGTCCAAGCTGGGTTTACCAACGTTAATTTTCTCTCGATGATAAAGTCGGGCGCCGCGAAAGTTCCGTTTGACCGCGTTCCCGGACTCGCGAAAGCGCTGGAGTGCGACCCAGCAAGACTTTTCCTCCTGGCGCTCGAGCAATACTTTGAGAGCAGCGCGTTGGTGGCGATCAAGCAGATTTTCGGAACTGTCGTGAGCGAGAATGAGATTTCGTGGATTGAGGCGCTTCGCAAAGCCTCCGACAATACTGATCCGCACTTAACCGCTAAGCGCGCAAAGATCTTGCGCGCCATATTTGGAAAGATCGGACCTTACCCGGGTCAATGACGGCTGCCGTGGGAGCAATCTAACGACGCTTGGGTCGAAACCTCGCCGCCGGCGATCGCTCCCACACGGTTGGCCAATATTTCGGGAGAGCGGGATATGTGTCCGTGGCTATCGCATGCGAACAAGTGCGAACCGCGGTGCCAATGATCACAGGTGCCAGGGTCGAAACCCGATCACCGTGAGCGACCGGCTTCCACCCCGTTGCCGTGATTCAGTTGCGAGCGGTGCATGACGCGATCTGACCCAATGCGGGCGCTTGACCAATAGGAGCGTATCGGCCGCTTTGCTGCCAATAGCTGTCATCACCACGGTAACCACGTCGAACTCCGTGCCCCGATTCTTCCAGAGGAACCTCCAGCTTCGACAGAAATCCGGGTCTAGAGCATTTCCCTGGCATCTGAGTTAATATTGCGACTGAGGGACCCGAATTAAGCCTTGGGAGAGCTGGTGTGGACGTTGCCGCTTGGTTGCGAGGGCTCGGCCTCCAGCAATACGAGCAGGCATTTCGCGACAACGCGATCGACGCGGAAGTCCTGCCGGAGCTGACCGATGCCGACCTCGAGAAGCTCGGTATGCTCCTCGGTCATCGCAAGCGATTCCGCAAGGCGATAGTGGGGCTCGTGCCGTCGTCAAGCCATCCCGACGCGAGCACGGATGACATCGCGGCTCAGAGCCGCACCCGGGAATTAAGCGCGGAGCGTCGACAGCTGACCGTCATGTTCGTGGATCTCGTCGGCTCGACGGCGCTGGCGACGCGTCTGGATCCCGAGGACCTGCGTGAGACCATCGGACTGTATCATCGCTGTGTCGCCGATACGGTCGCCCACTTCGGCGGCTTTGTCGCCAAGTATATGGGCGACGGAGTTCTGGTGTATTTCGGCTACCCGCAGGCGCACGAGAACGCCGCCGAGCAGGCGGTGCGCGCTGGCCTTGCTCTCGTCAATGCCGTTAGGCGACTCCCCGACCCCGAGCCATTGCAGGTTCGTATCGGCATCGGCACCGGACAGGTCGTCGTCGGCGATCTGATCACCGCCGGCGAAGGGCAAGAGCGCGGCGTCGTGGGCGAGACGCCGAACCTCGCCGCCCGCCTGCAAGCTCTTGCCGAACCCGACGCGGTCGTAATCGGGCCGCAAACGCGGCAGCTGGTCGGCGATCTTTTCGAATATCGCGATCTTGGCGCCGTCGAGGTGAAAGGCTTTCCGGAGCCGATCCATCCCTATCAAGTGTTTCGTGAGAGCGCTGTCGAAAGCAGGTTCGAGGCGCTGCATGGGACGACGCCCACGCCGCTGGTCGGGCGTGAGGAGGAGGTCGACCTGCTCCAGCGCCACTGGCATCGCGCGAAAAGTGGTGAAGGT